>CADCQU010000067.1 GCA_902803635.1 uncultured Lachnospiraceae bacterium
TCCGAGGCTGTTAATCCCAGAATAACAAATTTTCTAACTTTTTTCCCTGCTGTCAGTCACTAGTTGGGTCGTTTCGCAATCACCTATAACAAAGAACCTTTTATTTCAGAAAACCAATCTTTTGAAAGTATGCAACGAGACGGCGAATATAGTCCAGATTAATTTCCGGCCATGCAGGCAACCCCGTTTTCCCTTTCCAGATATTCGGAGAGGACGTGGATACCAAGGAAACCAGTTGCCCCGGCTTCGTGGAAATTTTAAAAGGAGTTGCGCAATTAAGTCGCCCTTCGGTCGATGGCGCCACGCCTTGGTCGCTGTGTCAGGCCGCTCGCCGGTCCCTTCGCGGCAAGCGCGAGGGGACCGCCTAAATAACCGTGAAGCTTCCTTAGCTCCACTCCGCTCCGGCAAGCAGCTCTTCCCATACCGGGATGCTCTCCTGCTTCAGTTCTTCTCTTGCGTAGAGATAGAGGTAAAAAATCGTTTTGCCGGAGCGAACGAGGAGAGCCTCCGCGTACATGGCGACCGACTGTGCCATGTACGTGTAGCTAAAGCCCTCGGCCGCCCTTCCGCCGACCGTCCTTTGGACGGCCCCTGCCTTCTGGAAGTCAAATGGCCGCATCGCTTTCGCGATTCCGGCTTCCATGTTTTTCACAAGGTCCTTTTCGTTCAAGAGCAGGTTGGAGAAGCCGCCAATCTTCTTATAGGCGACGGAAACGAGGATATGCCGCTCCGGGTCGGAGAGGCAGATGCCGGGGCCTTCCTTCATGAAGTTAAGCCTGCCGCGCTCCTCCTCGTCCAAAACACGAAAGCCTTCAAGTCTCGGGATGCTCAGTTCATTGTTCAAGGGGATCAATTCCATCATTGGTACAAACTCCTTTCTTTCTATAGGAGAAATCCAATGTCATTACCTTAAGCGCAGTTTCTGTCATCCCGAGGAGCACGTCCTTCAGTCATCCCAGAATCGAAGTGCTGACGGCGATGAGGAATGATGAAAAGCGACGATGGATCCCGTTAAAAATAGCGAAAAACTTAGAGGATTCTTACAGGAAACAGTCCACTGGACTGTTTTCTGCACACTGAGGCGTCGCTTCGCTCAGAATGACAATCCTTAAGGAAATGACATTGGGGGAGCTCCGTTCAGGGTCACCTGAACCGTAACGGAGTTCCCTGTGAATATCAAAAGCGCACCCTACCGGCTGCAGCCCTGACGTAGCGTGCGTTTTTGAACGTCTTTAGAATTCCCTCTTCGGGGCGGCTTCGATGGCGGCGAGGATGCCGTCCACGGCCTTGAGGGCCGCCTCGGGGGCGTCCTCCACCTTGCCGGCGTCAACAAGGCCGGCAAGCTCCGGAAGGATGGGAAGCTCGGCAAGCACGGGAACGCCGTGGGCCGCGGCCGCCTCGGCGGTGTGGCTCTTGCCGAAGACGGAAATCTTCCGGCCACAGTCCGGGCAGGACAGGTAGCTCATGTTCTCGACGACGCCGAGCACCGGGACATTCATCTTCTCCGCCATGCGGACGGCCTTCTCGACGATCATGGAGACAAGATCCTGCGGGGAGGTTACAACGATGATGCCGTCGAGCGGCAGCGACTGGAAGACGGTGAGGGGCACGTCGCCGGTTCCCGGAGGCATATCCACAAGGAGGACGTCGAGGTCGCCCCAGGCAACCTCGGACCAGAACTGCTTCACCATCCCGGAAATGACCGGGCCGCGCCAGACGACCGGGTCGCCGATGTCGTCAAGGAGCAGGTTCGTGGAAATCATCCCGATACTGCCCACTGAGTAGCGGGGAAGGATGCCCTTCTCGCTTCCGTAAATCTTGCCGTCCACACCGAACATTTTCGGCACGGAGGGGCCGGTGATGTCCGCGTCGAGGACGCCGACGCGCTTCTCCTTTGCGTTCGCAGCCACGGCCAGAAGGGCCGTCACGAGGGATTTGCCGACGCCGCCCTTGCCGGACATGATGGCATAGACGTGAGAGATGGCGGAATACTTGTTCAGCGGCGCGATGAGGTCCTTCGCGTCCACGTGCTCGCAGGAGGAGCCGCAGGTGCTGCAGTCA
>CADCQU010000068.1 GCA_902803635.1 uncultured Lachnospiraceae bacterium
CCGGTTTCAAGCTGAAAACGCAGATACGTAAGGTTTCCGAAGCGTTCGAGAACCTTGTAATGCGTGACGGCGGGTTTACCGCCCTCTTCCACAACAGCCATCCGTTTACGCTCCCTCGGATCGCGCCCGATGTTGCCGGTGATGGTGCCCTCGTCGTCCTCGATGTTTCCAACGGCCAGCGCGTAGTACAGGCGGAGGGCGGTATGGTCCTTTAATTGCTGCGCAATGCAGTTGTGCGCATGGTCATTTTTACAGACGATGAGGCTCCCCGTTGTATCCTTATCGATTCGGTGGACGATGCCGGGCCTGAGGACCCCATTGATGCCGGAGAGCTGCCCCGCGCAATGGTAAAGTAGCGCGTTGACGAGCGTCCCGCGTTCGCTCCCAGGCGCTGGATGGACGGCCATGCCCTTCGGCTTGTTGACAACGAGAAGATCCGCGTCCTCATAGAGGATGTCCAGGGGGATGTCCTCGGGTTCGGCGGCCGGCAGCATCGGCGCGGGTAGGTAGATCAGTACCTCGTCACCCATAGAAACACTGGTTCCCGCCTTGTAGACTTTTTTTCCGTTAACGCTGCAAAGCCCCTCGTTGATACGCTCCTTAAGAAAGCTCCTGGAAATGTCCGGGAGCTTTTCGTGGAGATAGACGTCGAGCCGGCTCCCTGAAAGCGCTCCGGAGACCGTGTAAGACATTAGCTCGCCGTCGATATGTGTAATTTCTCTATCATCCGACATATACAAAATCCCCTATCAATCTGTAGCTGTTGAAAGTCTGCCCCCTCTCAGTCGGCTTCGCCGACAGCTCCCCCTGAGGGGGAGCCAAGGATTTAGCCTGGCGATGAAGCACTCCTATTTCAGGCAGCGACTACGCTTAAAGACCCCTCTCAGTCGGCTTCGCCGACAGCTCCCCCTGAGGGGGAGCCAAGTGGAAAGTTAGGCCTTCTTTTTCAGAAAGGCAAAATCGTCTTCCTTGTATACAAAGAGTAGCAGAATCACGAAAACAAATGCCGAGACGGTGACATAGATGTCCGCGACGTTAAAGATTGGGAAGTCGATGAGCCGGAAATACAGGAAATCGCGCACGTAGCCAAGAGAAAGACGGTCTACGAAGTTCCCCAAGGCACCGGCCATGAGGGTGATGCAGAGGATTCGAAGCGGAAAATGCCTCCTTCCGCCGGGCATTTTGATATAGGCGAAAACAAGGAAGCCGACAAATGCGAGGGTCAAAACTAAAAAGAGCCAGCGCTGGTTCTGCAGGATTCCGAAGGCCGCCCCGTGGTTTTCGAGATATCGGAGTTCAAAAACTCCCGAGACAAGTTCAATGGGACGTTCAGGGAGCGTGGAGGCCGCCCATATCTTCGTCCCAAGATCGAGTAAAAGGAGTGCTACGAAGAAAAATAAGGCGAGCAGATAATTTTTCAAGGTCTTTTTTGGCATGAATGGATTACCCTTTCATAAAACAAATGCAATCGCAAAATTGGAACATAGCAGAATCATCATCCCTCCACCAAAATGTCCTCCGCGCAGATAAATTTGAGGGCGTCGAAAAGCTCCGCGTCGGTGACATCCTTTGCGACGAAAGCCTTGCCAATCTTCTTCAGGAGGACGAAGCGGATCTGCCCGCCCTGCATTTTCTTATCCGCCTTCGTGAGAGCAACGACGGCCTCCTTGTCAAGCCCGTCCACGAGGATGGGAAGGTCGAAGGCGACAAGGACGTCCCGGATTTCGAAGAGCTCTTCCGTGGAGAGAAGGCCACGCCCCTCGCTAATCTTTGCGGCCGCGACGCAGCCGAGCGCGACGCAGTGCCCGTGCGGGAGCCGAAATTCCAGAAACTTCTCAATGGCATGGCCGAGGGTATGGCCGAGGTTCAAAACCGCGCGGATTCCCTTCTCGGTCGGATCCTCCTTCACGATGCGTTCCTTAATCGAAGCCGTCCGGCGTACCATCTCCATGATAACTTCCGGTTCGCGCTCGTCAATTTCATAGATATTGCCAAGAAGCCATTCAAAGAAGTCCTCGCTTCCAAGGAGCGCGGACTTGATGACCTCCCCCATGCCGGAGGAGAACTGCACGCGGTCGAGCGTTGCGAGCGTGCCTGGGACAGTATAGATGAAGGCGGGCATGTGGAAGGCTCCGACCATGTTCTTGTAGCCCTCGAAATCGACGCCTGTCTTCCCGCCGATGCTGGAATCCACCTGCGCAAGGAGTGTGGTCGGAAGCTGGACATACCTGATTCCGCGCATATAAGTCGCGGCCGCAAAGCCTGCCATATCCCCGACGACCCCGCCGCCGAGTGCGAAGATTACGTCGTGGCGGTCAAAGGAGGCGACGAGGAGGGCGCGATACAGCTCCTCGATGGACGTGAGGTTCTTGTGCTCCTCGCCCGCCGGGAAGGCATACCTATGCACAGACGTAAAAACGGAGGCGAGGACATTTGCCACATCCTCCCCGTAGAGAGAAAGGGTGTTGGTATCGCCAACGACCATCGCGCGGGTGCCGGAAACTCCTTCCTTCTTCAGGATGGCGGGAAGCTTCTCGTAGGAATCACAGACATAAAGGGACATACTATACCTCCAATGGGAAATTAATAAAGGCATCGGACTTGGCCGATGCCGCGTATCCCTGGTGCTACAAAGATGTTACAGTTTCGGTGGCCCTGCACTGGAACTCAATAGGGGTTTCAAAACAACTGCAGGGGGATATCCAAGATTAGTATTCCGAACGCATGGTCGGAATTTCGAAATTGCCGCCCAGAAGGCTTGTCACATCCCCGGCAATGTCCACTTCCCCAGGCGTCAGGATGAAGACATAGTTCGAAATCTTCTGAAGCTTCCCGTCCAACGAATAGCAGGTGCCACAGGTGAAATCCATAATCCGCTGCGCGGTGTCCATGTCGATCCCCTCCAGATTGAGGAGGATGGTTTTATTTGCCTTCAAATATTCAGCAATCTCCCTGGAATCTTCCATCGACGTAGGACGAATTACTTGTACTGCATTTGGTTCCATAGTCTGTTTCCCTGCCTTTCTGTTAAGCGGCGTGACCTTGGGGTGCGACGTTACATCCGGAGTTTTCTGATAGGATGCGTATGTATCCTCATCGTCCCAGTCGTCATACTCCGGTTCTTTTTTCGGCTTTTTCTTCTTTTTGTTCTTCATAAAGCCGGGTTTGCGATGTTCATACTGGGAGGAATCTTCGTCTTCGGTCGCATCTTCCGGGAAATCCTCCGGAGACGGGTCGAAGACATAGGTCTCCCGCTTTGTACCGGCCTCGTCCTCGGCTCCCTCATCTTCCTCATCACTGATGGCGGACTCTTTTCCCCTCTTTTTCTCCCGTTTGGCCTCTTTCCACTCTCCAATACGCTCGCCAATCCTTGAAAACAAGCCCTTTCTGGGTTCGCTGTCCTCGTATTCTTCGTCGTCCACTTCCTCCCCGTCCGTGTCCTCATCATACGTCTCGTCGTCATTAAACTCGTCCTGATCGTCGTAGGAATCGTTCATTTTCAGGGTATCAAGAAATTTGTTAAAGATGCTCATTTGCTCTTCCTCTGTAAAATCGCAGTTTTTAGGATTCCGTTTCAAACTACACCTTTCTTTGTGTAGTCGCGCTCCCCGAAAATGGCGGTTCCAACGCGGACGATCTTCGCGCCTTCCTTGATGGCTGCAAGATAGTCTCCGGACATTCCCATGCTAAGATAATCCATAGCCACATTATCAATTCTTTTGCTATCGATGTCAACCAGTAAATTCCGCAACTTCCGAAAATAGATACGGTTCTCCTCCCCGTCGGCCACGATGGGCGCGCTTGTCATGAGTCCCGAAACGCGCACGTGCGGAAGGACGGAGATCTCGCGGATCGTGGCTTCGGCATCCTCCGGGCGGACGCCAAATTTGCTCTCCTCTCCTGCCACGTTCACTTCGATGAGAATCGGAATCTGGCGGCCGCATTTTTCGGCCTCCTTCTCGATGGTCTGGGCAAGGGAGAGGCTGTCCACGGAATGAATCATGGAGACGAAACCTGCGATGTACTTGACCTTGTTCCGCTGCAAATGCCCGATCATATGCCAACGGATATCCTTCGGGAGTTCCTCAGCTTTTCGGACAAGCTCCTGCACGTAGTTTTCGCCAAAATCCCTTTGTCCGGCCTCGTAGAGCTCCCGCACGGCCTCCGCCGGGTGGGTCTTGCTGACGGCAAGAAGGCACACCTCCTCCGGGCTTCGCCCGCACGATACGCAGGCCTCTTCGATTGTCTTGCGTACCTTTTTTAAATTCTCCGAAAGCATGGGTTGCCTCCTTTCCTTACGCCGCCGTGATATCCGAATCCTGCACCGTGGAGGCGTCGAGCACGATGAAGTCGAACTGGGAAATGCCGTAGCGGGTATTCTTTTTAACGATGCAGTAATCCTCGTTTTTATCGAGAATATCCACATATTTAAAAACTGCATATCCTTTGTTTATACAGTAGACCCCAGGGAGGGTTTTGAACGTATTAAGCAACATCCGCTGGCCGCTTGCCGTGGGTTGGGCGATCTGGTCGCCCAGCGAGAAGTTGTCCGCCTCAATATAATATTTGCCGGTAGGCAGATCCCTTCCCAGTTCATCCTTGTCGTTGATAAATGCGACGATATTTGCCTTGACAAAGACAAGGCTTCCAAGGCTGTTAACGTCCGGGAGAACCTTCATAAGGCCGAGGGCGGTTCCGTCGCCGCCTCGTGTCATAAAGCTGTCCGGGATTTCCAGAAAGCTGCGCTCCGTGAGGGACGTCAGGGGGACCTTGAGGCCGGTCTCGGAATTTGTGACCAGCTCCACGCGCAGGAAGCGGTCGCTCAGGTACCGGAGCATGCCCGACGAGAAGTCAAGCCGCGCGTAAAAGGCCCCGTCTGCACCGGTGCTAACCTTACAGTCGGCCACCTGGGACATGCCGTCCTTGAGGAATTTCACGCGGATTTTCTTTGCCGCTTCCAGGTGCACGACCTGCTTGGCGGTCAGGGGAACAAGTACGGACCAGGCTTCCGAGGTAACGAGCTTATAGACATCCTCGCCGTAGGCCACGGAATCCCCGGGACGCAGCTCGGTAATTCGGTCGCGTCTCTCGGCGAAGGTGTTCTGCGTGATCTGACCAATGTCAAAATCCTCGTAGCCGTCAATAATATAGGAGATGATGCCGTCCTCCTCGGCCAGCATCACCTCGTCGCCAGCCGCATTTGTCATAAGAAGACCGTTGTCGTGGATGCCGGCATCGTCCGTCGCGGAGGCGAGGATGCAATAGTCAAGCCTTGACTTCAGGGAATATACTTCGCGGAAATTGACAGGGTCAAAGCCGCCGAGCACCGAGCGTATCTCCGAGGAGCATTCCCGGAGGGAGCCCTTCTGTTTCGCATCGTCCTCGCTGACAAGCCCCGCATGCACCGAGTAGACCGGACCGTTCTTGCAGACGCGCGAACTATCCGCCGCATAGTACGTAATCCGTCCGGAGGCTTTTGCGTGCACGACCTTCTCCTTACGCAGGACAAGCCCCGTGTAGGTCTGGTTTTTAGCCAGCGGCCCGCCCGTCACCTGGTAGGACGTCGTATGCCCGGCTAACACGACGGAAAGAACATTTACGACAAGGTAGATCAAAATGGCCGCAAAAAGAATGGTTACGATATTTGTCGCTGAAAAGAGACGCGAAATATCAAAAGTGGGTTTATTTCTCTTTTTCAAATCCCGGATGACCTCTTTTTTCGGATAAAAACCCGTTGAGGAAATTTGGCAAATGCCTGCTCCTTACGGGAACAAGTCTCCCGGACGTGTATTCACAGTACCGGGAGACACTGGGGGGTTGTAATAGAATAGTTGGAGGCGAACGCCGAACCTCTCCCCTTCCTCGCAAGCCGCGCACTGCCGAAGGCAGCTGTGACTCAAAGAGCCAGAAGAACCTTGTCCTGCAGCTCCGGGGCAAGCTCGCTCTTGTCGAGGGAGAGGGAAATGACGAATTTGATGTTGAACAGGGTGCTTACGCGGTCAAGCTCAAGGATCGTCTCCGTGACATCCTGTCCCTCCAGCTTCGCGCATGTCATGAAGCCATCAAGGTACATGGACTCGATGTCGTGATCCTGGGAAATGATGCCGCAGATGAAACCGACAAACTGGTCACTGTTGCGGATGGGGAATCGGGAAACGTCGATGTAGCGAATCCTGTTGTTGAGCTCATAAATATGCTTGTTGCTCTTATCGAGGTAGACGATGCTGCCGGAAGCGGTCTTGATTTCCGCGTTCACGCGAGCAAGAATCTCCGTTGTCTTCCCTTTTCCCTTGTGACCAACAATTAAACGAACCATTGGGGTATCCTCCTTATTAATCGTAAAATTCGGTTGCATCCGTTTAAACATCTGGTAATTCGTAAATGTCGCTTCGCACAGCGAATTCCTTAGGTTAAACACCTGTAACGGCGTACCCATAAGTACATTATAGTAGAATTTACAGAAAAAAACAAGAGTTTTTCCGCCTTCCAAAAAAGCGGTGATTCACGAGTTCGTCGCCGCCAGCAGCATGTTCATGTCGTTGTACAGAGACTCGGCAGTAGGCTCGCCCACGAGGACCGAGATGTGAAGCTGGCCGAAGGCGTTCTGCGAAAGGAGCGCGAGGCAGTGCCCAGCGGCGGACGTGGTGCCGGTTTTCCCTCCGAGCACCTTGACGTTCCGCGGCGGCGCAACCGCCTTCGTGAGATAACTGTCCGTCGAGTCGAGGCGGATGGTGGCAGCGGTTCCGTCCTTGTGCGTCACGGGGATGTCGTAGGATGAAAAACGGATGATGTCGAGGAAGGTGTCAAACTGCCGCGCGGCGTTCAGCATGAGGTAAATGTCGTAGACCGTCGTGTAGTGGTCCTCGTCGTGTAGGCCCGTCGGATTTGTAAAATGGCTCCCGGTGGCACCGATGGCCTTGAGCTCGTCATTCATTTCCCGGACGAAAAGCTCCGCGCTCCCGCCGACATGCCGCGCCGCCGCCATGGCGGCGTCATTTCCCGACTTGATGAGGATGGCGTAGAGGAGGTTTCCGAGCGTCACCTGGTCGCCGACCGCAAAGCCGGCCATCTGGGAACCCTCCTCGAGGTCAAGATCCTCCTTCTTTATCGTCACCACCTCGTCGAGGTGCCCGTATTGCAGAATGAGGATGGCGGTCATGAGCTTCGTGATACTGGCCGGGTAGACCCGTTTGTAGAGGTTGTGGGCGAACGGAATGCTCTTCTCCTCGATGTTGAAGAGCGCTCCGGAGGATTTTCCGGTAAGCTCCGAAAGGCCAAGCCCTGTGTTGTCCTCGCCAACGCAGAGGTTCTCCGAAAATGAAAGGTTCGGAAGGCTCTGCTCCTCGCCGCCGGCGAAGGTGTAGGCCTCGGACGTATAGGAAACCGTCACCTTCGGCGTCCCCTCCGCGGAACGCTTCTGAAAGAAGCGGAGTCCCACGTAGACGGCCACGGCCAGAAGAAGGACGAGGATCACCGTGAGTATAATCTTGTGCCTTAACATTTATGCGTCCTCCTTCTCACGATTCCTGCCGTAGGGGTTTTTCAGCGGGCGTATGCGGTTCTGCAGGCCGACGTTGAGGACGAGCCCCATGCCGATGAAGAGGCTCACGATGGAGGTCAGGCCGTAGCTGATAAACGGAAGCGGCGTTCCCGTATTTGGCAGGATGCGGGTCGCCACACCAATGTTGATGAAGCTCTGGATGGAGACGATTGAGGCCATGCCCGTGCAAATGAGCCGCCCCGAGAGGTCCTTCGCCCGCCTCCCGGTGTGCAGGCACTCCAGCACGATCAAGAGAAGCAGGCAAATGATGGTGACCGTCCCGAAGAACCCGAGCTCCTCTCCCGCCACCGAGAAAATGAAGTCTGTCTCCACCTGCGAGACGAAGTTACCCTTGTTGGCCGAGGAGACGTTGCTGTTGTTGAGGCCCTTGCCCGAGAGCATGCCGCTGCCGATGGCAATGACCGAGTTGTTCTGCTGGAGCGTGTCGTCGGTATAGTCCGGGTTGTCCGGCTCCAGGAAGGCCATGATGCGCTTCTTCTGATATGGCTGGATCAGCGTCTGGTCCGGCTGCGTAACGATGACCATGAAGACCGTCCCGAGGATGGCCGCCAGAAGCACCACGGGGATGACAATGCGGTAGCTCAGCCCCGCCGCGTAGTAAAGGAGCGCGAAGAGGAAGGTGATGGTCAGCGTGTTCTTCAAATCGGGCTGCAGAAGGATGAGAGCCAGCGGCAGCCCGATGAGGAGGAGCGAGCGCAGAATGACCGTCGGTCGGCTCAGCTCGTTCTCATGCTTCATAAAATAGAAGGCGAAGAAAATGGTGAGCAGCACCTTCGAGAGCTCCACCGGCTGGAACGCGAAGGAGGAGCCAATCTGGATCCACCGCGTCGCGCCATGCGAGCTGTGGCCCATGAAACGGACCCAGAGCAGCATGGCAATGTTCGCGCCGTAGATGATCCACGAAAAATGCAGGATCCAGGAGTAATCGATGAACGAGAGCACCAGCATAACGCCGGCCCCGAGGAGGACGCCCATGATCTGGCGCGAGCGCAGCGAGGCGTCCGCGGAGCCCACGAGGAGGATCCCCAGGACGGACACGACCGCGAGCCAGAGCAGGAGCCGTATATTGTAATCCTTTAGCTTATATTGTCTGAACATCAGTCAACCTGCTGCGTGGTGACCAGGTCAGTCCGCGCCTTTCCGGTGATAAGCTGGCTTTCGGGAGCCAGGTTGAAATGATACTGGAGAATGTCCTTCCCCGCAAGAAGGGCATTTGTCGAGGTATAGCCGTTACCGATACGCACCGCCATCGCGATGGTCGGGTCGTCCGAGGGGGCGAAGCAGATAAAGAGCGCGTGCGAGGGGCGCGATTTCGACTCCTGCGCGGTTCCCGTCTTGCCAGAAACCGGGATGGAGACATCCGTGAAGGCCCCATTTGTCTCCAAAACGGCCCGCATGCCCTCGTTGATGACCTTCCAGGTCTTCTTGTCAAGGTCAAGCGTGCTGCAAATGCTGGGAGAATAGTCCTCCAGCTTGTTCCCGTCCGCGTCCGTACGTTTGTCCACCATCGAGAGGTTGTAACTCGTGCCGCCATTTGCCAGCGTCGTGACATAGCGGGCCATCTGGGTGGTGGTGAAGGCGTGGGTACCCTGGCCGATGGCCGAGGGAACCGCGTAGCGGTCGGACACCTGGGGCGTGGCCTCGGGAATCTCGATGCCGCTGTTCTTGTCAAGGTCGTACATCGAGGCGTACTTCTGCAGCATCCGCAGGGACTGCGAGTCGGACCAGCGGCCGCGGGCGTTCTGGCCTAACTGGTAGGCCACGTTGCTGAAGAAGACGTTGCAGGAGTTCGCGATGCCGCCGACGACGTTGAGCTCGCCGTGGCCGGCCTTGTACCAGCAGGCGAGCGGCGTATCGACCAGCTCGAAAATGCCGGTACAGTCGAACTTGGTCTTCTCGGTGATGACGCCCTCCTCCATGCCGGCCGTGGCAGTCACCGGCTTGAAGGTCGAGCCGGGAGCCGTGGTCTGCTGCGTGGCCTTGTTGTAGAACGGCCGGGAGGCGTCATTTGCCAAAAGGTTGTAGTAGGCCATGTCCATCTTGTTGGCCAGGCGGTTGTTGTCGTAGCCCGGATAGGTCACGCAGGCCAGAACCTCGCCATTTTTGGGGTTCGTGATGACCGCGGAGCCCGAGCACGGGTCGAGGGCCAGCATGGCCGGCGTCAGCACGAGGTCATGGATCTGCTTGATCACAAGGTCGTAGGCCTTGATCTTCCCGTCCCGGAATTCCTCGTAGTATTCATCGTCCGTATGGAAAATATCCTGGTCGTAAAGTACCTGTACCAGCATTTTCCCGGAAATCCGACCGTCCAGAATAAGGTAGCGGTAGAGGGTATTGCGGAACTCCAGCGAGTCGGGCAAATGCTCCAGGATGTAGTCCACGAGCTGGTTGAAAATCTCCTCGGAGTCGAGGTAGGCCCCGTCGGCCTGGAAGGCGGAGATGTCGATCCAGTTCTGGCTCGCCGCGTAGAGAAGGTATTCCCGGAGGGAGATACTCTCCTCCTTCACCCAGGAATTGTATACCGGGTCCTCGGTATCCACGGCCGACGACGGGAGGATCTTCGTCTGGACCTTCAGGAAGCTGTTCACGATGTAGCTCTGGTACTCCTTCATCTCGCGGGAGAGCTTCTTGTAAGGGATTTCCTTCCCGCCGGTCAGCTGTTCGCGGAGCTCCGAGAGCACCTCGTTCTCCTTCTGGTTGTAGATGGCAAGAAGCTCGCTCTCCTGTTCCGTCGCGTCCGCCGCCTCGAAATGGGCGGTGTCAAGGACGTGGTTCGAGATGAGCGAGTTATAGACGTCGGTAATCGGGATGCGGATGTCGGACGTGTCGGTGACCTTGGACTTGTCAAATTCGTTGGCATCGATGACCATGGATTCCAGGACGCCGGCGATACGCTGCTCGAGCATCTTGTAGGCGGCGACCTGGAGGTTCTTGTCAATCGTCAGGTAAATGTTCTCGCCGGCGTGCGGCTCGATAGTCTTCTCCTCGTCCTTTTGGAGGACGCGGCCTAGGTTGTCCACGTAGACGGTCTCCTCCCCGTCCGTGCCCTGGAGGTTCAGCTCGAAAAGCTTCTCAATGCCGGATTTGCCGACGACGGAGGACGTGTTGTAGGACGGATCCTGATCACGAAGCTCCGAGAGGTCCTCGGCGGACACCTTGCCGATGTAACCGATGATCGAGGCAAAGGCCTCCGGCTGGTCGTAGAGGCGAACGGTGTCCTCGACCACCTCGACGCCGGTCAGTGAGCTTCCATGCTCGTAAATCTCAGCGACGGATTCCTCCGAGAGCTCCGTCGCGATGGTCACCGGCACATATTTCCGGTAGCTCGTGGTGAAGAGCTGGTAGCGGACAAAGAGAATGTCCAGGACCTCCTCCTTCGTCAGGGTCTCCGGAAGGCCGTGGGAGGAAAGCTCCTCCGCCGTGTAGGGCCTTGTCACCCGATAGAGCGAAAAGCCCCCGGTTGTGTTATTTGCCGAGAGATAGTCCACCATCTCGGCGGCGGTGCTATTTGCCTCCTGCTCGGTGAGGTCATCGATGAGGGCGTGTCCGTAGACGTCCGCCTTGAAGCGGGACAGCGTCCTTCCGGTCACGTCAAATGCATACTCCCCGTTTTCGTCCACGATGATATGGAAATCGTTGGAAAGCGAATCGCCGTGCTTCTTCAAAATGGAGGCGATCCGGTACGCCTCGCCGTTGAGCGAGAGGGCCTTCTCGCGGCTCGATTCGTAGGTGCCGGAGTCCTCAATGGTCAGCGAGTACGAAAGGCGGTTCGAGGCAAGGACGTTGCCGTTGCGGTCGTAAATGCAGCCGCGCGCGGCCCGAAGCGTCCGCGTGCGGGTTGTCATCAGGCTGAAGTTCGATCGGTACTCCTCCCCGTGCTCGATTTGAAGCACGTAGACGCGGTAGATGAGCACGAGCGAGAGGGCTACAAAAAGCAGACCAAGGACCGTCGTGCGGCTGATTCTGAGTTTTCGCAGGATTTTCTTTATTCTTTTGCCCATAGGCTATGCCGTCCCTCCTTCGAGCGATCCTGGAATCGATGATTGACCGCGTAGATGATGCGGTAGAGGATGAGCGTCATGAGCATGGTAAAGACAATCTCCGGAAGGATGATTTCCACCATGTAGACGTCCAGGCGAAATCGCCCCCGTATGAGGAAGCGGGTGGCGTAAATGACAAGATTCAGGGCAAGATCCGAGATGCCCACCAGGATGAGGGGCATCTTGATATCTTTATCAAAGAAAACGTCCCAGAACGAGCCGGCAAAAAAGCCGATCAGGACGTATAGAAGGGCATAATAGCCGAAAAATGACCCGTAGAAGAGGTCGATGAGAAGGCCGGAGAAGAAGCCTATGAGCATCCCCTCCTTCCGCCCCCGCATAAAGCCCGAACTTACCGTCACGATGAGGAGGAGGTTCGGTGCGACGTTGGTAAAGACGAGGTTTTTGAATACCGTCGTCTGGAGGAGGAAGGACGCCCAGAGGATGAGGCCCAGAAGGAATTTGCGCATCAGTTCGAATTCTCCTTCGTCTGTTTAAGCTCGCGGATGACAAGGACCTCGCGGATGTTGCGGAAGCTTACCGCGGGGGTGAGCGTCCCGGACTTCGTCAGCTTGTTCGGATCGTCCTGCACGTCGGCCACGTAGCCGATGAGAAGGCCGGGCAGGTACTGGGAGCTGATGGCAGAGGTGACGATGGCCGCCCCCTCCTTGACGAGGTTGTCGTCGTCCTTCAGACCCGAAAATTCCAGAAGTCCGGTGTCCATGCGCTGCAGATTTCCCTTGACGATGCAGTTTTCCTGCGTCGGTACGACCATCGCGCTTACCGAGGATTCGTCGTGGATGATGGACTGGACCTCCGCCCAGTTTTGCCCGGTCTTCGTGACGATGCCCACAAGGCCGCCGCCCGCAAGGACGTTCATGCCCTCCTGGATGCCGTCCGCCGCCCCTCGGTTGATGACGAAGGTGCTGTACCAGCTCCCCGGGTCACGGGAAATGACCTCCGCCGGAATCTTGGTGTACTCAAGGTAGGAACGGTCCAGCTTGTAGAGCTCCTGCAGCCGCTCCAGCTCCTGCACGTCGAGGATGGTCTGGTTGTTGTCCTCCATGAGCTCCTCGATGCGTTTTTGCAGGGTCTTGTTCTCTTCCACAAGCGCCTTCGTGTCGCGGAAGCCCGAAAGCTGCTTGTCGATGAACTTCCCAATCTGGTTGATGCCGTTCTGGAAGGGGGTGATAACGTAGCCCGCGCCGGCCCGCACCGGGTCGGCGACGAAATCCGAGACGAGCGTCGCCGCCATGAGGCCCAGGCAAATGATAACCAGAACCACGAGCATCCGCCCGCTGCCAGGCTGTTTGTTGTTCTCCAGTTTCTTATCCATGTTCCTGTCATTCCTTTATTTGTTTTGCAGAAAACCGCAGGGAAAATCCTGTCATTCTGAGCGAAGGGTCTCAGACGGAGTCTTATCCGTCTTCATTCTTTTTTTACTCTTACCGCGAAGCGCTGCAGGGACTTTAGGGCAATCATTTCACGAAGCCCCCGAATGGTGCTCATCTCCGCGGCAGACGGGACATTGATGCTAAGCCCGATGGTCCTCCGCATGAATGTGTCGATGCCGGTGAGCCTTGCGGTTCCTCCGGCGAGAAAAATACCCTCCTTCTCGACGGGCGCGGAAATCTGTGGGGGGATGCGCTCCAGGAAACTGCTGATTTCCTTCGCAAGGGCCGCGACCGGCGCCTTCACGGCATCTGAGACAAGCCCCTGGGCGATTGCCCCCTCCTTGGGGAGTCCCGAGATCGTGCTGATCCCGAAGACCTTCCGCTCCTCCCCGAAATCCTCCCCGAACGTCGCGAGGACACATTTGAGGCGCTGGGCCGTTTTTTCCCCGACAATGAGATGCCCCTCCCGCCGGATAACATCCTGCACGCTTTCCGTCAAATGCGCCCCGCCGATGGGGATGGAGCGGCAAATGAGAATCTGTTCGCCGGCTACGATGGATATTTCCGACATTTGCTCGCCGACGTTGACGATGCAGACCCCTTTGTTTTTTGAGAGCGGGATTCCTAGACCGAGTGCGTCCAGGATGGGCCGCTCGGCAGCAAAGGCATGAACCTTCCCGAGATACCCGCCATAGAGGATACGGGAAAGACTCTTCTTCTCAATGCCGGACATGTTGACGGGAACCGAAAAAAAGAGGGAAGGGTTTCTTCCGACCTTTGTCTCGGTCCTGCGTAGCAGCGTCCGGAGAACGAAGGCCGCCTCGTCGGCATCCGCAATGCGTCCGCCCTTCACGGGAGAATCCACGCGGATCCCCGGCGGCACCTTCTCGTACATCGCGTAGGCGTCGTCGCCGACCGCGATGACCTCGTCCTCCTCGGTCACCGCGATCAGGTTCCGCTCCGTATAATATTGGTCCTCGGCCTGGCAAAACAGCTTAATCGTATTGCTGCCGAGATCCACACCATAGCAATTCTTGGAAGGCATACTTCCTCCACAATGTATATTTCAATGTAACAATAGAATATTGCCGCCGTACCTGTCATTCTGAGCAAAGCGAAGAATCCTGAAAGATTCTACCTCTGTTGAGGCAAGAGGATCGGCGGCTGCTCAAAATCCATCTCGTCCCCATCATAATCCATCTCCTCACCGTCAAAATCCATCTTATCCTCGTCGAATATTTTCGCTTCCTCGAAAATTCCCGATTCACGTAGACTCACGTAGCAGTGGTCCCCGATAATCACATGGTCGAGCAGGTTAATCTCCAGCTGCTGCCCCAGGGCATACACCTTCTTCGTGACAAGAATATCCTCCGGACTCGGAGACGGATCACCGGAGGGGTGGTTATGGACAAGCACGATGCTGACGGCCCGATTTCGAAGGGCCGTCCCGAAAATCTCACGTACCGAGAGGATGGAACGGTTGACGGTGCCGGTAGCAAGACACTCCTCGCGGAGAAGTCCGCCGCGGGTGTCAAGCATCATCATGTGAAGACTCTCCCGTTCCTCATGCCGAAGCATTTCCATATAGTAGTCCGCTACGGCATCCGGTGTCAAGTAGGACGTATTGCGGACGGCCTTCCGGGACGCCATGCGCCGTGAAAGCTCCCCGACGCACTGGAGCTGGATGGCCTTGACCCGGCCGATTCCGGGAATCTGCGTCAACTCCGCCACCGTCAAATGGTGCAATGAAAGAAGGCCTTCCTTCGAGGGAAGGAGGCGCAGGACTTTCTCGGCCAGCCCCTGGGCATCGTCGCCCTGGATGCCGGTCCGGATGATGACCGCCAGAAGCTGCGCGTCGGAAAGGGCTCGCGGCCCCTCCCGAAGGCATTTCTCGTACGGAAGGTTGGGGTCGGAGACCCGCTGGTTGCCAAATGTTTTCATAACCGCCTCTTTCTACTTCCCGGACACGAAGGCAGAAATACGGTACAGACCATTGTAGCACAACTTTTCCCCGATGTACACATGGCGAAATGTAAAAAGAAGTTAAAAAATGTGTCTGTGTGTTACTTATTGTATAACCGGCCGAAATCGCCGAACGATAGCCTCGGCCACGCGCAGCCCGTCCATTGCCGCCGACATGATCCCGCCGGCATAGCCGGCACCCTCCCCCGCAGGGTACAGCCCGGGGAGGGAAGCTTCGAAGGTTTCGCCCCGCAAAATGCGCACCGGCGACGAGGAGCGGCTCTCGATTCCCGAGAGGATCGCGTCCGGCCGGTCAAAGCCCTTAATCTTCCGCCCGAAGGCCTGAACACCCTCCGCAATGTCGGCGGAGAGGAAGGCCGGCAGAAGGCTTCTCGCATCGCCAAAGCTTCCCTGCCCTTTCAGGCAGGAGGAGAAGGAACCCGCCCCGCTGCTGGGGACATTTGCCGAAAAATCGGAAAAGAGCTGCTGCACCACCCTTCCGCCGGCGGCTTGGAACGCCCTTCTCTCCAGTTCCTGCTGGAACACGACCCCGGCCAATGCTTCGGGCAGAGAATTTGCGGCAAATGCTTCGCCTGTAACGACCATCGTATTTTCTCCAAATGCACCGCCTGCGACATGCAGGGAGGCTTGTAGACAGGTCATGTAGTCCTTCGGCGTCACCGTCGCCAAAAGGGCGCTGTTGGCATTTGCCGAGCCGCGGTCGTGGTAGCTCATGCCGTTCACGCAGAGGCCACCGACTTCGGAGGACGCGTTCACGACGTAGCCGCCCGGGCACATGCAGAAGGAATACACGCCGCGCCCGTCATTTGCCGTATGGGTAAGCTTGTAGGCGGCGGGGCCGAGAATGCTCCGCGCATCCTCGCGCCCATATTGCGAAAGATCGATCATGGCCTGCGGGTGCTCAATCCGAAAGCCCATCGCGAAGGCCTTCGCCTCCATCGAAACGCCCAGGGAGGCGAGCATCCGGAACGTATCGCGGGCCGAATGCCCCGGAGCAAGCACTACCGCCTCGGCGGGGATAATTTCGCCGTTAACTGCCGCCGCAGGATTCACTTCCACCCCTGCAATCCGTCCGCTCTCAACGCATAACCCTGTCACCTGCGAGCGGAACCGTACCTCGCCGCCATTTGCCAGAATCTCCGCACGCATTTTCAGCAAAATGCCGGTGAGGACGTCCGTCCCAAGGTGGGGCTTCTGCTCGTAGAGGATGGCTGGGTCGGCCCCAAAGCGCACAAAAGTTTCCCGGACAAAGCGTCCGCGCCCGCCCGGGTCCTTAACGGAGGTATTGAGTTTTCCGTCCGAGAATGTTCCCGCCCCGCCCTCGCCAAACTGTACGTTCGAAGAAGGATCGAGCTTCCCGGTCTCAAAAAACGACTGCACCTTCGCGGTGCGGGTAAGCGCGTCGTCGCCGCGCTCCAGAAGGAGGGGACGGTAGCCGGAAATTGCCAGAAGGTAGGCGGCAAAGAGGCCCGCCGGACCGCTGCCCACGACGACGGGACGGTGCGGCAGCTCCTCCCTTCCACTTTTCGGGAGGCGATAGCCTTCGTCGGGTGTTTTTTCAATGTGGGCAAGAACGCCGCGGGAAAGCCGCGTGTCCTTTGCAACCGCAACGTCCACCGTATATATATAGGAAAGAACTGGTTTTTTCCGCGCGTCGAGCGAGCGCCTTGCAATCGAAAGGTCGCGGATTTTCTCCGGCGCAAGGCGAAGCTTGGCCGCCGCCGCCCGACGAAGAGCGGCCTCGTCCGCCTCGATGGGCAGGGCGAGATTGTGGAGTCGAAACATCATCGTTTGCAACCTCCTTCAAGATAATTTTCCATTGCAGCAGCCCTTCCCGCCAGGATTCCCGTGGACCAGGCAAATTGGAGGTTGTAGCCGCCGCAAATTCCGTCGATATCGAGCATTTCCCCAACAAGGAAGAGTCCGGGGACAAGCCGGGATTCTAAAGTATCGGCAGCTACCTCGCTGGTGGGAACGCCTCCGGAGAGAACCTGGGCGTGCCCCTCTCCCGCCGTCCCGGTCACGGTGAGGGGGAAGTGCTTGATCCGTTCAGCCAGCTCCTCTATGGAAGGCTCGTATCCCGCAAAGCTCCGAAAGATAGAGCGTACGAGGCGCTCCGGGAGAAGCCCGCGGAGGGTTTCCCTGGCATCGAGGAGGCAGCCACTCCCCCCTCCCAATTCCCGCAATAGCCCCGCCGTCTCCTCCTCGCCAAGCTGCGGCAGAAAATCCAGCTCCGCCGTGACCTTTTTCCCCGCAAGGAGCGCCCGCGCGGCCAGCCCGCTTGTGTTGAACACCGGAATTCCGGAAATGCCGTTCTCTGTAAGCTGCAATTGCCCGGTATCGGCGGCAAGCTCCGCCCCGTCGGCAAAGACCGTCACCCGTCCCGGAATGCGCACCCCGGCAAAGGCAAGCTTCCCGGCCTCCGCCACCTTGAGAGGAACCAGAGCAGGAACTGTGGGAACCAGGCTGTGGCCAAAGGATGCAGCCAGAGAATATCCATTTGCCGGCAGTTGTTTCTTCCCAAGCGAGGCGGCCGTCCCACAGGCGAGGACCAGCGCATTTGCCGTATACTCCCATGTGCGGGTTTGAATATGGAAGAACGGGTCGTTCTTCAGCTTTGATGCCGCAAGCACGTCCTCCCCGCATTTGATGCGGACGCCGAGCCGCGAAAGCTCCCGGAGAAGCACATGGAGCACCGTCTCCGCCTGTCCCGCGTACGGGTAGACCCGCCCATTTTCCACGGTTGTATACAATCCGAGTTCCCGGAAAAACGCGCGTGTTTCCTGCACGGAAAAGCCTTCCAAAACATTTTCGGCAAATGCCCTCTCCCGGCCGTGGTAGGCCTTGTCGGTACCGTCCACGTTGGTCAGGTTGCAGCGGCCATTTCCCGTGGCAAGAAGTTTCCGCCCAGGCTTGTCCTCTTTTTCAAGGATCGTCACGTCCGCCCCCAAACGGGCCGCCGCAATCGCCGCCGCCATCCCGCCCGCGCCGCCGCCGACGATGAGCACTGATTTTCGCTTTTCTACCTCTTGCTTTGCCATGATTTCAAACCTCCAGGTAGGTCGCCGCGCAATACCCCGGATAAAGAATCTGCCGCGCCTTGAAGGCGTACCTCTTCCCGCTCGCCGCATCGACATATTCCCTTTCCACGCTCTCCCCGTCAAAGGCGGCCCGCTTGATATCCCGGTACCACTCTTCGTCGAGGGAGGGGTAGAGCTCCCGGGTGCTGTGTCCAAGGATTTCCCGGGCCGGACGCCCGCCGAACTCCTCGTATTTGTGGTTCACGTAGAAAATCACCGCGTCATACAGCCCGCTGTGCTCCGCGTGCGTCACATGGTACACGCTGTAGGAAACCGGCAGGTCGTCAAACAGGCGGAAAATGTCCGCCATATTGCCAAGGCGGCTCTTCGCGGAAATGTTGTTGTCGTGGTCCGCGTGGAGCCGGATTTCGCTAATCTTCGTCTGCTCCGCCTTGTCCAGAACCTCCGAGAACAGCGTGTAGCCCACAGACAAATAGAGCGTTACCGGAACGCCCTTTATCTTTTTTATGGACGCGCCGATGGCCTTAATCTTGTCGCGGAGGCTATTTGCCTCCTCCCTGCTCTGGATCTGCTGGAGGATGGCAAATTTGTTGCCGGCATAGCGTCCGACGGCGCTCGCCCGCCCAAAAGCGTGCCGTAGCGCCTTTCCGAGCTCCTTCAGCACCCTGTCTCCGAAATCGAAGCCGTACTGTTCGTTGAGCGTCCCCATGTCGTTGACGGCGATATGGATGCGGACAAAGTCCGTCCCCCGGAGATAATACTCGTCGCGGAAGATGGACGCCTCCTCGGAAATGCCGCGGGAGTTGAGAAGCCCCGTGAGGATATCCCTCCGCCGCGTCTCCGTCAGGTGCCGGTCATTTGCCGTCAAAGCCTCCTTGTCGATAAAGTAGCCGAGCAGGCCCCGGATCTCCCCGTTGTCGTTATAGAGGGGCGTCTTGCTGGCCAGAATCTCCCTCGTCTCCCCGCCGTTCATGCAAAGGCCGGGCATGTTTTGGAGCGTTTCGCCCTCGTGGATGACCTTGTACTCGTCGTTCATAAAAAGGTCGGGATGCACGTGCCAGCCAAGGTCCTCGTCGTTTTTGCCGAGAATCTCCTCCACCGACGAGAAGCCGTAATAGTCCAGAAAGGCCTTGTTCGCGCCGAGGAACCGTCGGTTCTCGTCCTTCCAGAAAAGGCTGAGGAGGTTCGAACGGAGCAGGTTGTTCCAGAGCTGCTCGGGCGTGTAGCCTCCCCCGCTCTTCTTAGCCGCGTCCTTTCTGGCATGGAATTGGCAAATGTTCTCGTGGACGTTTCGAACCAGCAGGAAATAATTGTCATCGTCGATTTTGAGCAGGGTGTATTCCTTCCATGCATACTGGCCGTGCAGCACGCTGGTGCGGAACGGCTCCGTAAGGCTCATGCGCCCCGTCTCCCTGAATCTGGCAAATACCGTCTCCGGGGCAAAGATACGGAGGAATTCTTCACGGTCGTCCGGATAAACGTACTTTTCGACGTATTCCGAAAACAGCTTCGAAAGCCCTTTCCGCCCGGAGAGCAGGTCTTCCTGTGACAGCGTGTACAGGGGACGGATGCTGTCCTCTTGGACGTTGACAAGCGTAATCCTCTCGTAGAGTGCGTAGATTCTGCGTAGAAAGTCGTCAAGGTAGCCCGTAGTCTCGGACTGGGAGGCCTTGGTGAGGTTCGTGATTCGAAGAAGCACGCAGTAGCGATCGCGGGTCGTTGCCACGTTTCGCGCCTGTATCTCAAAGTACTGCTCGTTAAAGGTAACCAGCATCCTGCCGTCGCCATTTGTCCGGACGAAATCCATCAGCTGGATGAGCTTGTCCGGGAACCGCTCGAACGGCTGCTGTTTTCCCAGCATTTCCTGCGAGAAAATGTCCGGCAGCATGCCCGCGCCGGGAGCGGTCGTCTCAAATGCGGTGTTATAAAAGAGAACCTTGAAGCTCTTTTCGGAAAACTCGACCAGCGAGAGGGGGATGCTGTTGAGGAGCCTTGCGGTATCAATGGCGTCATGCTCCTCCTGGGTCATAAACGGGACGGCACTCAGGAAATCCAGCTTTCCAATCTCGTCGTAATACTGCCGGTCCTGCACGGGTTCAATCGCGATCCCTTTTTCGCGCAGGTTTTCAAGGGCCTTCTCGTAGGGCAGGGGCTTTCCGAAAAAATAACCCTGCACCTTCTCACATCCGATGTCACGCAGGTAGGCATACTGTTCCTCCGTCTCCACGCCTTCGGCTAACGTGTGGATACCGATGCTCTTCGCCATTTCCACGACGGCCGTCGTGATCCGCCTGGAGCGAAGGTTAAACGGGCGCAGAAAGCACATATCCAGCTTCAGCTCCTCAAAGGAGAGCTCCTTGAGGGCGTTCAAAGAAGAATAGGCGCTGCCAAAATCGTCCATCCAGATTTGGTAGCCGGCGGCGTGGAACCTGTCCACGATTCCCTGCATCACGTCCATCTGCTCGGCCATGACGCTTTCGGTAATCTCAAAATAGAGGAAATCGTGGGGAATCTGGTAGTCGCTGACGATATCGTCCACGACGGAAAAAATGTCGCACAGGGCGAAGTCAAGCCGTGAAAGGTTCACCGAAACGGGTATCGGCGTGCTGCCATTTGTCAGACTGCTTCGAAGCTGCGCACAGACCCGGCGAAGGATTGCGGCATCCAGAAGGTGAATCAGGCCTTCCTGCTCCAGCACCGGAATGAATTCGTCCGGGAAAATCATGCCAATTTTCGGATCAATCCAGCGGGCAAGCGCCTCGAAGCTGCACAGCTGCCGGGCAGACGTGCGGATGACCGGCTGGTAGTAGGCCTGGATTGCATGAAGGTCGATGGCCTTCTGAAAATTCCGTTTGATATATTCGGCAAGATCTCTTTTCATGTCTGTATCCCTCTATCTCACCTGGCGGAGCCCTTCATCCGGATTTTCTCCTCGTACATTGCATCGTCGGCCCTGTGCAGCACGGTGTCCACGTTGTCCCCCACCTGATAATCACTCATAGCGGCGGCGATGGAATACCTGTGCCAGGGTTCAGCATCCTCGTTTTGCATGCTCTCGTATGTCTCTTCCCGAAGCTGCTTAAGGAGCGCCTCCCTGTTCTCGTAATCTTTTCCCTCCAGGACGACGGCAAATTCATCCCCGCCGACGCGGTAGACCGGGGAATGCGCAAAGACGTCGCAGATCATCTTGCAGCCGCCGATAATGTACTCGTCTCCGTGCTCGTGCCCGTAGACATCATTGACCTTTTTGAGATTGTTGAGATCCGCCATCAGAATGCTGAACTTCGCACGGCCCTTGTGAATATCCTCCTGCAGCTCCCACTCCTTCGTGTTGTAGGCGGACTTGCTCTTAACGAGGGTCAGAGGATCTAGGGCAACCTGCTCCTTTAAGTGCTTTGCTTCCCGCTCTACCTCGATCATATGCTTCACGTAGTCCCTGAGGGCGAAGGAAAGCTTCGTCACCGCCTGGGCCAGAGACCAAACCTCATTGCGGACAGGCAGGTTCGGCGACTCATAGCGGAGCTCGTCCGGATTGGTGCGACCGGCGGCCTTATCCGCGTACTCGGTCACGCTCTTCTCCAGCGCCTCCAACGGCCGGGTGACGTTCTTGCGCAGCTGGTGGACGACGAGCATGACAAAGATGAGCCCGACAATCAGGATAAGTCCGATGTTGCTGATAAGGTTCCGGTAGAGAACGGCGTTAATCTCATCCATGTTGAAATCCACGCACAGGCAGGCGTAGTGCTCTCCCGACGAGCTCACCAGCGGCCTTGCAAGCGTGTATTCATTTCCCCAATTCGAGGAGTTTTTGAGAAAGACATCCTCCTTTCCATTCTGGATATCATAGAATTGATCCAGTACCTCGGAGGATTGCCATTCGTCCTCGCTGTCGCCAAGGTGAAGCACCTTCTCCGGGGCATTTTCCTTTTCCCATGTGGAATTGCCCGCACAAATTTCCACTGCCCGCGGAGATTTTCCTGCGGCCTGTGTCTTCATAATATAAACATAGTGGAGATCCGAATAATGGTCGACAAAATGATCCAAAAATGTCTGGAATACCTTGTATTTCTCCGACTCCTCGTAGGTTGCCGCGCAGACGGCCATGTCGTCGTGGTCAAGCTGGCTCTCGACATAGTCGGCGATGCTGAGCATTTGCTTCTGGTAGCGGTTCCGCAGCGTCCGTGAGAAGATGAAGTAGCTCACCAGGGAAACCACCAGTGACAGCGCGATAAAAAACACGATGCCGGCGATCGTAATATTGCGCCCGACTGAACTTTCTTTCATAGTCCGTCCCCTTTCAAATACATTTTTCGAAAATACTGCCAGAGAAGATGCGTGATACCTTTAGGAAATGTCACAGAATACCTTTAACAAATCTTACGGTTTGTCCCGAAGAGATTGTTCCAGACATTGATAGACACTACCCGCTCTTCAAAATTTCAAAATTCAACAAGAAACAATAAGTAAAACCCCTCACTTTCCTTCTATTTTACCAAAAAGAAAAGTAAAGGGGTAGTCCTTTCGGAAAAACTTCACAGATTGTTTAATCATCCTGCTCACGAGTTAATGCTCCACCTCTTCTTCCGTGGCCGCTCTAGGTCTGCCCCCTCTCAGTCGGCTTCGCCGACAGCTCCCCCTTAGGGGGAGCCAAGGGATGACCGCTGCTCCTTACTTGTCCAAAAGCGAACAAATGGCCTCCGCTCCTCTTGCCTCCCCCTCCAGGGGGAGGTGGCACGGCGAAGCCGTGACGGAGAGGGGCCTTCGTAAAGGCGATTAGTTCTTGTCTGTTTTAATGTTTTCAAACACTCGCAAGCCCCGCATCCACCATTTCCTGTAGTGAAAGCAGAATCCCGAGCTTCGCCGACGGCCACGTGAGCCCTCCCTGGAAGTAGACCGTGTACGGCTCCCGGATCGGCCCGTCCGCGGAAAGCTCGATGGACGAGCCCGAGACAAATGCCCCGGCCGCCATGATGACCTTGTCATCGTACCCAGGCATATCCCAGGGTTCGGGCGTGACAAATGCATCGACCGGGGCGGCCTTCTGGATTCCGCGGCAGAACGCCGCGATTCCCTCCGGCGAGCCGAGCGTCACCGCCTCGATGATGTCGTGGCGCTCCTCCTGCCCATCCGGCAGGACCGCAAAGCCCAGCCGCTCGTAGACATTTGCCGCGAAAATCGCCCCCTTGAGGGCCGAGGCCGTCACCGTCGGCGCGAGGAAGAAGCCCTGGTAGAGGGCGGGGTTCACGCCGAGCGAAGGCCCTACCTCCGCGCCAAGGCCCGGGCAGGTCATGCGGAAGGAGGCATTTTCCACGTACTCCTTCTTTCCCGCGATGTAGCCGCCAACCGGAGCAAGGCCTCCGCCCGGATTCTTGATGAGCGAGCCCACGATGAGGTCCGCGCCCACGTCCGACGGCTCGATCCGCTCGACAAATTCCCCGTAGCAGTTATCGACCATGATGCAAATGTCCGGCCGCCGTTCATGGACGAAGGCGATCGCCCGCCCGATTTCCGCCACCGAGAGCGTCCGACGGCTTGAATAACCCTTCGAGCGCTGGATTGCAACAAGGCGCGTTTTGGGGTTCAGGGCAGCCGCAATCCCGTCAAGGTCGAAGGACCCGTCCGGAAGAAGGGCCACCTCGCTGTACGTCACCCCGTACTCCGCAAGCGACCCCCGGGAGGGCCGGATGCCGATGACCTCTTCGAGCGTGTCATAGGGCCGTCCCGAAATCGAGAGCAGCTCGTCGCCGGGCCGCAAATTCCCGAAGAGGGCCACCGCGAGCGCGTGCGTTCCGCAGGCAATGAGCGGCCGCACCAGCGCGGCCTCGGTATGGAACGTCTCCGCGTACACCCGCTCCAGCGTGTCCCGCCCGATATCGTTGTACCCATAGCCCGTCGTCGTCCCAAGGCACGCCTCGCTCACCCGGCACATTTGCATCGCGTGCAGCACCTTCAGCTGGTTGTACTCCGCCGTCTCGTCGATTCCGGCAAACCGCTCCTTAAGCTCTCCGGCAACCTCCTCCCCAAACGCCAGCACCTTCTTAGAAATTCCGAATTGCTTATACATCTCCTTCATAAAATCCTCTCCTATCATTTTTCTCTGCATCCTATTCCGTCCCCACGAGGTGAACAATTGCCGGCTCTATCCCCAGTTCCGGTAGGATTTTTTCCAAAAGATCTCTGGTCGCAAACCTGATTGAACTGGTATTTTCACAGGGATGGCAACCAAACATCTCCTCTTTGAGCACGTCCTCGTCAATCGCAAGAGTCACTCTGTGATCCTTGTCGTTCATCAGTCCAAGAATGGAAACGCTGCCGGGATGGAGATCAAGAAACTGCTCCATGTATTCCTCATCGGCAAAGGACAGGCGGCTGATGCCCATCTGTTTTGACAATTCCTTCGTTTTAAAGG
>CADCQU010000069.1 GCA_902803635.1 uncultured Lachnospiraceae bacterium
AGTGAGAATCTTTATTGAAAAACTACCCGTGCAATGGAAAATGCGCTTCATGCGTCAAAGTGAATCCTGATGATGTACAGATATAAATGGATAATTCATATCCATTGTCGAGAGCAACGAATTCAGGCAGCGAAGTTTAAGAAACTGAACATTATGATTCCAAACAGAGGGTTTCAGGAACAGTTTGCTGCCTTCGTCGCTCAGGCCGACAAATCAAAAGTAGTCGCTCAAAGTGCCTTGGGATAGATTCAAGAACTATACGAAAAAATAGTTTTTCAATATTACAATATGTCTATTATATAGATTATAGAAACAAGCGAGCTGTTTTCGGGAATAAATCTAGTGAAATCTATAGTTAAAGAAAATCGAGTAAGCGTAAGAGTACGCACACAACTTGTTGATAGCGATGAGTTGTCAAATATCTATTGCTATTGATAAAGGGGTTATATATACTGGAGATAGCTTGGTACATTGATTTATAGAAACAAAACTTGCTACTAACTCCCCCTCCGGGGGAGCTGTCGGCATAGCCGACTGAGAGGGGGAAATATGCTTCCAAGGAATAAGGAGATGCTTGGGAATGCAAAGCAGCTACGGCGGGAAATGACGGCTGAGGAGAGAAAGCTCTGGTATCTGTTTTTGAAAAACTATCCCGTGAAAATATATAAACAAAGAATCATTGGTTCGTATATTGTTGATTTCTATTGCCACGCTGCGAAGCTTGTGATTGAGTTGGATGGGTCGCAGCATTTTGAGGAGAAGGGGATAGCTTATGATGCAAGAAGGACAGATTTTTTGAAGGAGCAGGGGATTTCGGTGCTGCGGTTTACGAATTTGGAAGTTGACCGGGAGTTTGAGGTTGTTTGTGAGGCGATTCATAATGAAATACAGGGGAGGTTGGGGAGGACAGTATCTTTCCGGAGATGATGGGTGACTGTCGTTATTCCTCTCATTTCGTAGATGCTGTAGGTCTGCACCCCTCTCAGTCGGCTTCGCCGACAGCTCCCCCTTAGGGGGAGCCAAGAGGAGCGTCTATATGTCTCTCGATTAAAGATTGACTTTTGAGCTGATTTCTTTTGTCTTAATTTGTACGTCTGTACTTACTTATCTCATTCCGTAGATGCTGTAGGTCTGCACCCCTCTCAGTCGGCTTCGCCGACAGCTCCCCCTAAGGGGGAGCCAAGAGGAGCTTCGTTATGTCTCTCGCTTTAAGATTGACTTTTTCAGAGATTTCGTTTTCCTCGAAAATGGCTTATGAGGTTCGGTTACGAAAATGGCTTATGAGGTTCGGTTATGACGAATTTTGACTGTTTTGCGAATGTACGGGAGTTTTCTTCTTTTGTTGAACCGGCGGTGGCGGCGGAGAGGATTTATCGGATTGATGCTGCGGCGTCGGTGATGAATTGTCGGCGGGCGATGGAGGCGGCGATTAAGTGGATGTATTCGGTGGATGGGGCTTTGGTGATGCCTTATCAGGACACGCTGGCGTGTCTCATGAATACGGATGAGTTCCGGCAGATTGTGGATGTAGATTTGTACCGGAGGATGGACTTTATTCGAAAGGTTGGGAATTCAGCCGCTCATGGCGGGAGGACGATTTCGAAGGAACAGGCGGCTCTTTGTCTTGAGAATCTTTTTATCTTCCTTGATTTCGTGGCTTACTGTTACTCGGAGAACTATGAGGAGCGGGAGTTTGATGCCAGCCTTTTAGAGAAGAAGCCCGCTTCAACCGTGATCCTGAATCAAGAACGCCAGAAAGTTAGGGAAGCAACGCTTGCGTTAGAAGAAAGCGAGAAGAAGCGTAAAGAACTGGAAGCGGCGGTTGCAAATGCAGAAAGAGAGAGAAGCAAAAAAGAAGAGGCTGTCGCTGCCGCATTAGCGGAAAGTGAAAGGAAGCAGCGGGAGCTTGCGGCGGCGGTTGCATTTGCCGAAAAAGAAAGGACTAAGCAGGAGCGGGAGAGTGTCGCGGCAAATGCGGAGATGGAGCGGCGGCTGGCGGATATGATGCGGGAGAACGCCTCGCTTCGGGAGGAGCTGACGGCTAAGCAGGAAGAGCTGGCAGCCCGGAGGGAGGAGCTGACAGCCCGGCGGAGGGAGCAGCAGGCGACGTATGTTCCGAAGCCGCTGGATCTTTCCGAGTACGAGACTCGGAAGCTCTACATCGATGCGATGCTGGAGGATGCCGGCTGGGTACGCGGGAAGGACTGGCTGGAGGAGTATGCGGTCATGGGGATGCCGAACCCCTCCGGGACTGGCTCGGTGGACTATGCGCTTTTGGGCGACGACGGGCGGGTGCTGGCGGTCGTCGAGGCGAAGCGCACCTGCGCAGACGTGGTGCGGGGGCGGCAGCAGGCGAAGCTGTATGCGGATGCAATCGAGCAAAAACAGGGCCGCCGTCCGGTTGTCTTTATGACAAATGGCTTCGATACGCGCATTGTGGATAGCCAATATCCCGAGCGGAAAATATCGACGATTTACTCAAAACGCGATCTTGAAAAGCTTTTCAACCTGCAGCGGATGCGGACGAGCCTTGCAAATGTCTCGATTGACAAATCGATCGTGAATCGATACTACCAGGAGGCCGCAATTCGGGCGGTCTGTGAGAGCTTTGGGAAGAAGAACCGTCGGAAAGCCCTTCTCGTGATGGCAACCGGTTCAGGCAAGACGCGGACGGTCATCGCGCTTGTGAAGGTGCTTCTGGAGCATGGCTGGATTCGGAATATTCTCTTCCTTGCGGACAGGAATTCCCTGGTCACGCAGGCGAAGCGGAGCTTCGTGAACCTCCTGCCGGACCTTTCGGTCACAAATCTCTGCGAGGAGAAAGACAATTTTGCCGCGCACGGGGTGTTTTCGACCTATCAGACGATGATGAACTGCATCGATGTCGTTCGCGACGAGGAGGGGAAGCTCTTTTCCTGCGGCCACTTTGACCTTCTGATTTGCGACGAGGCTCATCGCTCGATTTACAATAAATATCGCGACATTTTCAACTATTTTGACGCCCCGCTCATCGGCCTGACCGCAACCCCGAAAGACGAGATTGACAAGAACACCTACTCTGTGTTTGAATTGGAGAGCGGCGTGCCGACCTACGGCTACGAGCTGGCGCAGGCCGTGAAGGATGGATTTCTGGTCGATTTTCTGTCCGTGGAAACGAAGCTGAAGTTCCTGACGGAGGGCATCGTCTACGACGACCTTTCCGAGGAAGACAAGGCGGCCTACGAGGAGACATTTGAGACGGAGGACGGGCATTTGCCAGAACGGATTGAACCGTCGGCTCTCAACGAGTGGATTTTTAACGAGGATACTATCCGCGAGGTTCTTTCCATTCTCATGGCAAATGGCCTTCGCGTTGATTTTGGGGCGCGACTTGGGAAGACGATTCTTTTTGCAAGAAACCATAAGCATGCGGAGAAGATTCTGGAGATTTTTAATAAAGAATATCCGCATCTTGTCGATTTTGCGAAGGTGATTGACAACCGGACTGCCTACGCGCAGAGCGCGATTGACGATTTTTCCGACCCGAGGAAGCTCCCACAGCTTGCGATTTCCGTTGACATGCTGGACACCGGCATTGACGTGCCGGAGGTGCTAAACCTCGTCTTTTTCAAGCGTGTCATGAGCAAGGCGAAGTTTTGGCAAATGATTGGCCGCGGGACGCGGCTCTGTCCAGGGCTTTTGGACGGGAAGGATAAAGAGAAATTCTATATCTTTGACTTCTGTGGGAATTTTGAATTTTTCCGCATGGAGAAAGGGAAGGCCTCGCCAAATGCGATCCCCTTGCAGGGGGCACTTTTCAGCCTGCAATTTGACATGGCCTATAAGCTGCAGGCTCTGCAATACCAGACGGAGCGACTCATTGCGTACCGGGATCAGCTCGTCGGGCATTTGTCTGGGAAAGTACGTGAACTCAACCGGGAAAATTTCGCCGTACGGCAGCATTTGCGAGCCGTGGACCAATATGCCACGCCGGAGGGCTATCAGGCACTGACCTACGAGGACACGTTGCTCGTGCGGGAGGAGCTTTGCCCGCTGATCGAGCCGGAGAAGGACGATGCGATGGCTCTACGCTTCGACGCGCTTATCTATGGAATCGAGCTTGCGCAGCTCGATGGTAAGAAAAACGGGCGGGCGCGGAAGGAGCTTCTAAGGAAGGTGGCGGGCGTGGCTGAGGTGGCCAACATTCCGGAGATTCGGGCGCAGGCGGGGCTGATTGAGAAGATTCTGCATACCGATTATTTGGAAAATGCGGATATGGATGATCTGGAGCACATTCGGAAGGCTCTCAGGGATCTGATGAAGTACCTGCCGAAGGAGCGGAAGGTATTTGAGACAAATCTTGCGGACGAGGTTCTCTCGATGGAGTGGAAGGAGTCCGAGCTGGAAAATGACGACCTTAGAAACTACAAGGCGAAGGCGGAATTCTACGTGCGGCAGCATTTGGACAATGTGGCGATTGCGAAGCTGCGGACGAACCAACCGCTTACCGAGGTAGACCTGCGCACGCTGGAGGAGATTTTGTGGAGCGAGGTCGGAACACGGGAGGAGTACGAGGCCGAGATAGGGAAAAAGCCGCTTGGGGAGTTCGTCCGCGAGATTGTCGGACTCGATATGGGCGCGGCGAAGGAGGCCTTTGCGGAGTATCTGAACGAGGCGAATTTTGATAGCCGGCAGATTTATTTTGTGAACCAGATTGTGGAGTATATTGTACAGAACGGGATGCTGCGGGATCTGTCGGTGCTGCAGGAGGCACCCTTTACGGATCAGGGGAGCGTCGCGGAGCTGTTTGGAGGGGATATTATCGCCTGGCAGGGGATTCGAAGCGCAATCGAGCGCGTCAATTCGAATGCGGGAGCGGCGTGAGGCCCCTCTCCGTCACCGCCTCCGGCGGTGCCACCTCCCCCTTGAGGGGGAGGCAAGAGGAGCGGCGAGCATTTGATCGCTTTAGAGTAAGAAAGGAGCAGCGACCATTTGGTCGCTATCACTGCACTATATATTAAGGAGGAGAATATACATGATCACAAAAGAACTTTTACAAAAATATGCGGAACTGATCGTGCGCACGGGCGCGAATGTGCAGCCGGGGCAGGTGGTGCAGCTTGCCATCCCGGTCGAGCAGCATGCATTTGCCGGAATTATAACGGAGGAGTGCTACAAGGCCGGGGCGCGGAAGGTGAACGTTGACTGGATGAGCGATACGCTAAGCCGCATGGATTTCCTGTACGCGGATACGGAGGTGCTTTCCGAGGTGCTTCCCTGGCAGGAAGCGAAGATGCAGCAAATGGTGGAGGACCTGCCCTGCCGAATCGTGATCCTGTCGGATGACCCGGATGCGCTGGCCGGGGTGGACCCGCAGAAGATTTCTTCCGTCATGCAGAGCCGTTCAAAGGTCATGAAGCCCTACCGCAACGCGATTGACGGGAAGCACCAGTGGCTCGTCGCGGGTTATCCTAGCGAGAAGTGGGCTTCCAAATGCTTCCCGGACGATCCGAACGCGGTCGAGAAGCTCTGGGAGGCAATCCTGACCACCGTGCGCGTCCGTGAGGACAACGACCCGGTGGCGGAGTGGAAGGCCCACGTGGAGTTCCTGAATAAAAAGATGGACTGGCTCAACGAGCAGGCCTTCACGTCGCTCCGCTATAAGAGTGCGAACGGGACCGATTTTACGGTGGATCTCATCCCCGGCGCAAAGTGGGAGGGGGCCGGAAATACGAATCCGAAAAATGGCGTCTTCTACATCCCGAACCTCCCGACGGAGGAGATTTTCACCTCCCCGCTCGCCGGCAAATGCGATGGCAGGCTGGTTTCGGTAAAGCCGCTTTCGTGGAACAGCCAGCTCATCGAGGACTTCGAGATTACATTTGCCGATGGAATGGCCGTCTCGTGCAATGCCCGAAAGGGGCAGGAGCTTCTGGAGCAGATGCTGCAAATGGACGAGGGCGCGGCGATGCTGGGCGAGGTGGCCCTGGTGCCGAAGGAGAGCCCGGTGAACCAGTGCGGCTTCCTTTTCTATGAGACTCTATTTGACGAAAATGCATGCTGCCACTTCGCGCTCGGGGCGGGCTTCAAGGAAGTTCTTCCGGGAGGGGATGAACTTTCGACGGAGGAGGCGAAGGAACAGGGAATCAATGATTCCATCATCCATGTGGATTTCATGGTCGGGGCGGACGACCTCTCGATTGACGGCGTGCGGGCAGATGGAAGTACCACTGCCATATTCCGAAACGGGACATGGGCGTGAAGATTGATTGTTGAGAGGTGTTTCTTATGCGTAGACTTAAAATTGTATTCCGTAGTTGCTATATGTCTGGCCCCTCTCAGTCGGCTTCGCCGACAGCTCCCCCTGAGGGGGAGCCAAGAAGAATGAAAACAGATATCTGCCGCAGCTATACATCTGGCCCCTCTCATTCGGCTTCGCCGACAGCTCCCCCTGAGGGGGAGCCAAGAGGTAAGAGAACTTCTGGCCGCCGCTGCTCTTGCCTCTTTTCGTTCTTAATAGCTTTGGCTTTATTCCTGATCCTTCCCACGTCGCTGCAGGCGTCGGAGGTTTTTACGGACAAATTGACGGTGGAAGATACGGGTGCGGTGAAAACGAATTATATCGACTGGACGGCCGAAAGAGGCGAGGGGCATCCGACGATTACGTCGGGAGCCGTCTATGCGGGCAACTCGGCGAAGGGCAGCGGGAATGGCGGGATTCAGCTGCGAAGCAAAGGCCAGTCGGGGATCATCACCACCGGTTCGGGCGGCCGGGCGAGGAAAGTCACCGTCGCGTGGGTGAACACCTACCAGAATGACGACCGGTATCTCGCCGTTTACGGCATCAATACCAGCTATACGTCCGTGTCCAATCTCTACACAGAAGGGATGCGCGGTGACCTGCTCGCCACGTTCAGTTATAATGAATCCTCCTTCAGTCAGGAGGATGACGTCTATTACAGCGAGATCGAGATTACGGACGATTACAGGTACATCAGCCTCCGTTCCAGCAGCGGGGCCTTGTACCTTGCCTCCGTTTCAATTGACTGGGAGGTTTCCGGCGCAAGCCGCGTGTGGGATTGGGCGGAGGATTACAACTCCGCGACCTGCACCTTTACCGACGATTCAGGGACGCACACCGAGGAGGCGACCGTGACAAGCGAGGTCACGAAGGAACCCACCTATATCGAGGACGGGGTTTTGACCTATACCGCAGCCGTCACCTATGACGGCGTGCTCTACCGGGATTTGCAGACAGAGCCGATCCCACACCTTGTATTTCCGGGAACCGTTCCCTATATTGACGCGAACAAAACCCCACAGGATTCCCCCGCGGGCACCCAACTCATCACCGGCTCCGAGAGCGAGCTGACCAGCGGCTGGTATGCCGCTGCCTCGGATACCTACGTTAACAATATTCAAATCAAGGGCGATGTGAAGATCATCCTCTGTGACGGCGTTACCATCAGCGGAGCCACAACCGCCTTCCACGTCTCCGGAAGCAGCGACAAGCTGACCTTCTACGGACAGGAAAAGGACAGCGGAGCCCTCGGCAATTCTAAATCCTACACGACGGCGGACGGTAAGGGCACGATTATCGTGTACGGCGGCTCCTTCATCAACTGCGTACTGAGCTGTGAGAATGCAATCACCGTTAACGGCGGCAAAATTGACAGCCGCAGCGATAATGCCGGCCTATACTGCAGAAACGGAACGGTGACCTTCAACGGGGGCGAGTTTTATTCCAGCTCATCCCCCGGCGTTTACTGCCAGAAATTTGTATACAATGGCGGAAAATTCAGAGCCGACAACTCAAGAACCGGAATTGATTGCCCCGGCAAAGACGTCACGCTCAATTGGACAAGTGAGGATGACAGCTTTTATGCCTCGCAGATTGGCTACTGGCTTTTGACCGACATTTATAACAACACGTATATTTTTGACACGATGGACGTGACCCTGAAAAAGGATTTTATCGACAAAAACGGCAAACGGTATCCCGCCGGCAAAAACAACAGCCATGACCTGTGGTATACCACGCTCTATCCCGCTGTTGACAAATGGCAGAGCCTGCAGAACAAGATTGATGCCTCGTCAAGCGGCGACGTCATCACCTTAAAAAGCGACATCGTTGCCGGAGCCGACAACACCGCGCTTGTGGTTCCCACGGGGAAAGAAGTCCTCACCATCGATCTCAACGGCTACAAGCTCGACCGTGGTCTTGCAAATAAAGACGCCGTCGAGGGCGGCAACGTGATTACCAACCATGCCGCGGAGCTGCACATTATTGACACAAGCGACAATAAGTCAGGCCGCATCACCGGCGGCAACAACCTCGGCAACGGCGGCGGCATACTCAACGATACAAACACGCTCGAATTGGACGGTGTGACCGTTTCGGGGAATCGGTGCAATGGCAACGGCGGCGGGATTTGTTCGACCCACGACGTCGTCCTGCACAATTGCAAGGTGGAGAACAATACCGCGGGCGGCAACGGCGGCGGAATCTTCACCGATACCGACACGCTCGAATTGGACGGCGTGACCGTTTCGGGGAATCGCTGCAGCGGAAGCGGAGGAGGCATTTGTGCAAGCTTCGCCATTGTCCTGCACGATTGCAAGGTGGAGAACAATGTCGCGGACGTGAACGGCGGCGGCATATTTTGCAGCAGAAACAACGTGAACAACAAGGTTCTCATTTCCGGCTTGGTGAAGGTCACAGGCAATACGAAGTCCGACGGGTCGGCAAACAATGTCTACTTTCCTGGCAGCCAGAATTTCATATATCCGACCGACCAATTGAGCTCGGACACTCTGCTTGGGATTCGTACGTCGGTCTCGGACAAAAGGATCACGGATGGCTTGCGCGGCAAGGGTACAGCTGAGAACTTTTTCAGCGATGACAAAAACTATGCGGTTTACCTGACAAATAGTGGAGAAGCCAGACTTGCAAAGTCGTTCGTCCTTCATTTCGATGCAAATGGCGGCAGCGGCGAGATGGAGGATCTTTCGACGCTCGATTCCACCGTCACGATGCCCACGTGCACCTTTACCCCTCCCGAGGGCATGCGTTTCAAGGCGTGGTCGGACGGGTACGGCAACGACAACATCCAGGAGGACGAGGAGGTCAATTTGTCCAATACCGCGTATGAATACACCATCTACGCAGTTTGGGCAAAGCTCTATACAATTACGGTGGAGAACGCGAAGCATGGGACGGTGCTTGCAAATAAGGACGAGGCCATTGCGGGAGAGCGGGTTCGTCTCGAAGCGACGCCGGACGAAGGCTACCGGCTGGACCATTTCGTCGTTACGGACGGGGATGGGAAGCGGGTGAACGTGTACAACAGCAGCTACTTCCTGATGCCGGAGGCAAACGTCACCGTATCGGCTGAATTTATAAAAGCGCAGTTATTTGCCGCGCATAGTCTGAGCCTTGATGGAGAAATCGGTGTGAACTTCTATTTGTCTCTTACGGAACAGGAGATCGCGGACGGCGCGGAGGTTGCATTTGCCTGGACCGTCGATGGAAAGCAAAAGACGCGGGACATTTGCCTGACTGCTAAGGACAAAACCTCCAACGGTTACAGGGCGAAGTGCCCGGTCGCGGTCGCGGAAATGACGTACGAGATTACCGCGACGCTGACACTTGGCGGGACGGTGGCCGCGACCAATACCTATTCCGCTGCAACCTATGCAAATGTAATCCTCACCGATGCGGACTTTCGGATGCAATTCCTTGAGGAGGCAAATGCGGAGCAGTACGACAAGCTGGTCCTTCTCGTGAAGGCGATGCTCGACTACGGGACCAAGGCCCAGCTTCGCTTCGGCCGCAATACCGAGAATCTGGCAAATGGCGGCACGGACTTCTTTTCCGAGGAAGTGACGATTCCAAATCGTGCGAGCGTTATGAACGAAGGTCTCAGCGATTGTGGCCTGGAGTATGTCGGCAGCACGGTCGTCTATCTCTCGAAAACAACGCTGCGTCACTATTACAAGATTGTGGACCCCTCCAGGTTTACCGAGGATATCCAAAACGGGATTACCTTTGACGGAGAAACGGTCACCTACGGTGAGAAAAACGGCATGATCTACTTTGACAAGGCCGATATTGCCGCTCCGGAGCTCGACACCGAGTATGTACTTAGCATCAATGGTCACGAGTATCATTACGCGGCACTGGATTACTCGTCCCTGGCCTATGCCTCGGATACCAGGCCCTATGATGAGAGCATCACAAAGCAGCTCGCCGCGGCGGTCTACCGCTACAACCAGGCGGCCGACGCCTTCTTCGATAAGGAGGGAGCCTGACAAAATGAATAAGGAAAAGTACGAACGTATTGAATGGGAAGTCGTACGGTTCGAGGCGGAGGACATTCTTTCGACCTCCCCCTTCGATCCGGATGAATATGAGGATGATATTTTGAATCAGAATGGCTAGGACAAGAACATAGAAAGGACAGATACTATGCATGATATTCTTTGCCGACAGATGGCGGTTGATTTTTGTTGCACGGAGGAGGCCGTCCGGGGACGGGAGAACTGCTTTACGGAGCACCAGTTTTTGGAAGGGCGGCGGAGGTTTCACGAGGGGCAGGAGTGCTACCTCAAAATCGCCGTGATCGGCGGAAAGCTCCTATTTTGCGGACGGAAAGACATTTTGGAATGGTGCCGGGCGAACTATGCGAAGGACGGTTCGGAGTGGTTTCTGGAGGCGAAGAACGTCCGGAGGCTCAACGACCGGGTGCACGGGGATGGCTACCGGATTTCTTTCTTGCACCCGTTCTATATCGCCGAGAAGGCCACCGAAGTCACGTACGAAGGCTATAACATTTGCTGGTACGAGAGGGAGGACATCGAACAGTTCCGGGGGGACAACCGATTTGACGAGGCCTATTCCTTCCAGGAGAGCGCGCCGGACGTGCTCGGCATCTCGGCGGTGCGCGGCGGAGAAATCCTCGGCATGGCCGGGGCCAGCGCGGACAGCCCGGACATGTGGCAGATCGGAATCAACGTGATGCAAGGGCACGAGGGCCTTGGCATCGGCTCGACGCTGGTCTCGCTCCTTAAAAACGAGCTTTTGGCAAGGGGCAAGCTCCCCTACTACGGGACCGGCTTCGCGCACCTCGCATCCCAAAGGCTCGCCCTCTCCGCCGGCTTCCACCCTGCGTGGGTTGAGATGTCAACGGAGAAGATGGGGGGATAATGATCGGTGCGGGAGTCCATCCGACCTTGATGCGATTGCTACGCATATTTATAGGGAGGCGGCGACAGGAGATACCCTCCGTTGTCGCCTCTTTTTTGATATTATTTTACCATTTTGTTTCTCGCAGAAGGACATAGCTTTTAGGAAAATTTATGGGGGACCTTATTGATGAGCATTCTTGAACGTATTAAAAGACGATTTTCCATACCAAAAGACGAGAAGACATTGATCTGGCGCGAAGCATCTGCCGAATCAGATGCCTACTATCCATATTGTCCCCGGTGCGAGGCGAATCTTTCCCTACAGGAGGGATACAGGAAAGATTTGCCGTACTGGATTTGCAAGGGATGTGGCGAGATGCTGATCAACCCTCACGTAAAAGCCGATGATAACGTTGCGTGGATTTGTGACCGTTGCGGGGCCATGCTGAACATACAGAGCGGGTTTGAAAATACGGTAGGTCGATGGAAGTGTACAGAATGCGGGTTTGTAAATGAAATAAGCCTACATGAAATCTACGCTTCGGAGGCGGAGTATCAGGCGGATGTTCGAAATCCTTATCGGGGCTTGCCGGATGCGGACGCGCTTGCGCTTTCGTTGTATCAGGAGCTGACACTTATCGACGGGAGGCCGGATATCCTCCTCGTGAGGCAAATGGAGACTGGAAAGCTCCGTGTCAAGAAGCTTCTTGCCACCTTCAACCGCAGTATTTATGAGCATCTCAGGGAAAATCCTGTGTCAGGAATGCCTCGCATCTATGAATTGTACGAGAGCAGGAACTGCCTGATCGTGTTGGAAGAATATATCGAAGGCCGGACGCTCACGGAAATTCTTGAAAACGGAGCTGTATCACAGGAAATGGCCATATATATCGCGCTTGCCATTTGTAAAATCCTGCATAGTCTTCAAATCCTGCCGACCCCCATCATCCACAGGGATATCAAGCCTTCCAATATTATCATCACGCCAACAAAGGAGGTTTTTCTGTTGGACATGAATGTGGCCAAATGGTATGATCCTGACAAGAAGGACGATACCAGCTACATGGGAACGAGATACTATGCCGCGCCGGAGCAGGCCGGATATGGGCTGTCGGCATCCTCCCTTAAAACCGACGTCTATGCGGTCGGCGTTCTAATCAATGTCATGCTCACCCGTAAGTTTCCCAAGGAGGAGGCGGCAAATGGAGCGATTTGGGAGATTATACAGAAGTGTATCCGTTTGGATGCCGAGGAGAGGTACAGTGTTTCGGAATTGATCGAGGCTCTTTTGCATTTGCAGAAGGAGGCAAATGGAGTAAGTTAAAACTCGAACTGAGGGATGAAAATGGAAAAGAAACCAACGGACGAATTGAATGAGATTCTTGAAAATACAAAGCCGGAACAGGTGGGGGCGTATTTTCAGGACAATAGGAAATTTCTGGTCGAAAACAGAAAATCGTTTTATACGTATTTTACGGATATTCTGGCCGAAAAGAGGATTAAATTGAATTACGTCTATTCCTTTGCGGACGTGTCGGAGTCGTATGGCGGGCAGATTGTGCGGATGGAAAAGCATACAAAAAATAGAGACTTGATTCTTCGGCTCTGCATCGCGGGGCATTTGTCGTTGGACGAGACAAATCGGGCCCTGAAGCTGTACGGTATGCGCGAGCTTTATGCCAAGGACAAACGGGACGTAATTCTCATTGTGGCCATCAACAACAGAATCTACCAGCTTGCTGAGATAGATGATCTGCTTCAGGAAAATGGGTTTGCCGGGCTGATAAAAAATGAGGAGAACTGATTCTTCTAAAGCCTCCAATTTCCCTACCATTTTGGTGGGGATTCTTGTTTTTGTGACATGGTAGAATATAGACATTAATATAAAAAGTTGCTTGAATTCACCTGTAAAAACAAGGAGGACTCGTTATGAAAAGAATCCCTTTCTTAGCTCTCATTTTTCTTATGGTTTTTAGTTTCACGGCTTGCGATCGAAAGACTGATGTCGGAAGCATACAATCCTCCGTGCCAACCCGGAACGAAGAAGTGAAAGAAGCATCTACCGTATCAAAAAGCGAAAAAGAGTCATTCACAGAAGAGAAATCCTCTATCGCGAACATCTCCTCCGCTACAGGCGAATCCTTTTTGGAAGAGGACACCTCATTTTCCGAAGCTTCCATCAAAACGGAGAGTCGCTCTGCAACAGCTATTTCATCTGTGGTTGATGTATCCTCTGTAGCAGGAGATACCACGGATATAGAGAATCCCGATGAAATGACTTCTTCCTCTGCAACAGATACTTCAAGGAAGACAGAGCAACCGAAGAAGAGCAAGAAGCCGAAGAAAAAAGCATCCCTGACACCCACGCAAGAAAAAAGTAACGGCATCCGTCCGGAATTTCAGAAAGCGATGGACGAGTACGTTGCCTTCTTTGAAGAATACTGTGCGTTTCTTAAGGTTTATTCCACATCGGAGAATCCTGCTGCCTTGCTGGCTCAATACACGCAATACATGAACCAATATGCAACCATGCTGGAATCTTTTGAGGCGATGGATGATAAAGAAATGAACACAGCAGAGCTTAAGCTTTATATCGAAACAAACGCAAAGGTTCAGGAAATGTTGTTAGAGGCGATGGCATACACATGACGAAGGCAGGGGGGATAACCCCCTGTCTTTTTCAGCACCAGAATGACATACGACTGCTGCGCTCGCGACGAACAGAAGATATGTGTACATGAACTACTTGATAGCGACATTAGCAAAACATTTCCATGTTTACTTTTCATAGTCTTTCTTGACCTAACGATGAATACGTGGGATAATAGACTATATTCATGAAATAGAGGTGATGCAATGATGGAAAACGAGTTTAGCCTTCCTGACAGTCTCGAAGTCAAGCCATTTACAGGAAACCTGGAAAAGATTTATGCCAATAAACTACCTGTTTCAAGTGATACGCAGATTTTCTTCAATCAAATAGCCAGTCAGCTTCCCTCTATGTTGGCCGCCAACACCCTGTCTTCCTCAAACCTCTATACGATACGTTTTCCGAAAGGGATAAACGGAGAGCTTATTCGGCTCAAACAAGGCGGTTTCGGTGCCATGCTAAGAAACCCGGAAAGCGGAAGATTTGTTGGAACTGCCTCCTATTTTCCTGTGAATACTGCATCTGAGGTAGCCGTCCTTGGAATGTTCTCTGCAATGTCCGTTGCAACTGGACAGTATTTTCTCACGCAGATTAATAATAAGCTAACCATGATCAACCAGAAGCTTGACAAGGTTCTGGAATTTCTCTATGGGAACAAAAAGGCAGAGTTAATCGCGGAGATTAACTTTATCCGCTATGCGTATCAGAATTATTCTTCCATCATGCAGTACGGAGAGCAGAGGGTCGCCACTATTACAAGTTTGCAGGAGGCACGAAAGGTGGCTATGCGAGACATTGAATTCTATTTGCATGATATGGATACCACGGTCAATGCCAAGGTAAGTCATGGGAACGATCTTGAGGATATGGTTCAGAAGACTTTCGCCATCCATGAAAGTGTTGACATGGCCATGCAGCTCTATGCCGTGAGCATGCTACTTGAAATCTATTATTCCCAAAATACAAGTCAGGAGTACGTCACATATCTGCAACATGAATTTGATTCGTACATTGAAAAATGTGATAAACACACACTTCATTATTTGGGGGATTTGAAGAGACGTGTTGTAGAGGGTTGGAACTTTGCGCCCATGCGAGGAAGATTTGACAAATCCACCAATCTACAAAAGCTTGAAAACGAGATTGAAAGTTTGATGGACGGGAATTCCAAAAAATATGAAGATGTGAGAACCGCGATTTCGGCATTGTCCGAGCCGGCTGAATATGTAATGAGCATCGAAGGGGATTTATATTATACAAAAAATGCAAGTTAATACAAATATTTTTAGGTATCGCGAAAGTATCCATACTGGCGGCGACTGGGTTTTGGGCTCATGTCGTCGCTTTACTCATCAGGATGACAGAAATAATGCTATATTTCATGACATTGGATACGAATGGGGAAATCGAGAGGTTATTATTTGACTATCACCTTATAATTTTTTCTGTTTTGGCAGGTGAAGCTGGAACGCAGGTATGGGGGAAGAAAGAACGATATGCTACGGGTTTGGTTTGGGGATAGGGAGAATAGTATTTACAATACTTCGGTATTTTTCAAGAACCGGTATACGAATGACTGGATTTTGGACGATTTTGCAAGGAAAATTATTCAGGATGTGGATCATTCGGAGGTGATCAGTGCGAACATCATCCTCAGCCCGGTTTTTGGGAGTATCTCTCCCCTACAGTTATCTGGCGGGGTGAAGGCGGTGTTGTTGATGAAGCATTATCCGGGGAAGATTTTTAGCGCACAAAATTGTGGCGATAACTGTGCCAAATGGATTTTGGAGCTTGGGAAAACGCAGAATTTCACAATCAATCTTTTTCATGTGATGAATTTTGGTGACGGAGAATTCAACATCCGAATTTTAAATGACAGGAAGTTGGTCGTACACAACATGCAGGAGTTTCTCGATGCCGGGGCATATTATTTGCGTAAAGGAACTTAAATAACACTTGGGATAATTATCATCATGGATTGAGAGGTCAGAACCATGGAATTATTACACGGCTCTCCCGCTGATATGTCCGGGCGGAGCGACAGGGAGATCAGGACATATGAATTTCTGGACAGGCTTGGGATAGAGTTTGACCGCACGGATCATCCGGAACAGCCGGCGACAAGCATGGAGGTATGCGCGGAGGTGGATGCAATCCTGAAAGTTCATATCTGCAAGAATCTGTTCCTCTGCAACAGGCAGAAGACGAATTTCTATTTGCTGGTTATGCCTGGGGACAAGCCCTTTAAAACGAAGGAATTGTCAAAACAGATGGGCATCAGCCGCCTGTCCTTTGCCGATGAGGAATACATGGAGCAGTTTCTTGATATCCATCCAGGC
>CADCQU010000070.1 GCA_902803635.1 uncultured Lachnospiraceae bacterium
CTAAGGGGATTCTTCGCTTCGCTCAGAATGACAAGCCTTTCGTATGGATGATGTCCATTTTTATGCGTTCAACCGTACAGGTGGAAATCTTTTCGCTCGGCTGTCTGGGAAGAAAAAAACTGCATGAACGGAATGAGTATTTACGTCGAAGGAGGATCTGGGATGGAGCATTGTTTGATTCAGAGGATTCTTAAGAATGCGGAGGCGTTTCCGGAACGGCCGGCGGTGGTCGGGCAGGGGATGGACGACGCATTTTCCTATCGGGAACTGGTGGCGGTTTCGCGGCGGATGGCTGCTGGGCTTTTCAAGGCGGGAGTTGGCCGGGGGGATTTTGTTACGATTGAGCTGCCCCGCAAGAAGGAGTATATCGCGGCGATGCTTGCGGCATGGATGGTCGGGGCGGCCTTTGCCCCGCTCTCGCCGGTGTATCCCACCGAGCGCCTCGCCTATATCCGCAGGGACTGCGGCGCGAAGGTACGGCATCACGGAATTCGAGCTCATTTTCTCGGCCATTTCCATGGTTCTTGGCAAATACACGGGCTCCGAGGACGTGGTGCTCGGCATCCCGACCAACACGCGCCCGGACGGGGCAGAACAGGTCATCGGCATGTTCGTCAACACCGCGCCCGTGCGCGTAAGGCCGGCGCGGGGACTGGACATTTCCGGGTATTTGACAGCTGTGAGCGAGGCGGTGCGGAGCGCGACGCGTGGTTCCAGCTTGCCCTTTGAAGATGTCGTCGCGGAATTTGCCAAAGCAAGGGACGCGAGCAGGAGTCCGATCTTCGATGTTACCGTCAACTACCTGTGGGAACCGGCGGTATATGCCGCGGACGGACTTACGCTCTCCATGTACGTTCCGCTCCAGAGGATGGGCCGCGACATCGGCTTTACGATGCGGAGGCAGGTGGACCGTCTGCTCTTCATGACGCAGTATTCCTCCGCGCTTTTTGAGGAGGACGTGATCCGGAACATGATCGCCCAGATTTGGGAGACGATTGGGCTTTTGGAAAAGGGGTCTGTCCGCACCGTGCGCGAGGCGCTGGCGCTTCCGAAGGCACAGGAGGAGAGGCTTGCGGCCTTTTCCAGAACGGCGGAGGCGGAGGTTCCGGTGACGCTTTTGCACCAGCTCTTTGAGAAGGCCGCCGAGGAGAACGCGGAGAGGACCGCGCTCATCGCGAAGGACGGGACGCTGACGTACCGCAAGCTCAACGAGAGCGCGAATATCGTCGCGCACAACCTCATTGCGAGGGGGATTGCCGTGGGCGATTCCGTCGCGCTTCTCCTGCCTCGGGAGAGCAGCTTCTTTCGCTGCCTCTTCGGCGTGAACAAGGCCGGCGCGGCCTTCATTCCCTGCGACCCGAAGTATCCGGTCGAGCGCATCCGGACGATTTTAGAGGACAGCGGGGCTTCGCTCCTCATCACGACGGCGGACAGACTTGGTGAGTATCCGGAAGGGAAGGCGGTGGATGTTGCGGAGCTTTTGTCCGGTGATAAGGCGGAAAACCCGAATCTTCCGATGAGTGGTGATGAACTCGCCTACATGATCTACACCTCGGGCTCGACCGGGAAGCCGAAGGGCGTGATGCTCCGGCATGCGGGCATTTGCAACTACCTCCAGCCGCACCCTGCCAATGTCCACATGGCCTTCGTGCGGGAATTTGTCGAGACCTACCTCTCGGTCACGACGGTTTCATTTGACATGTCCTTCAAGGAACACACGGCCGCGCTCTGCAACGGGAAGACGCTGTTGTTCGCCTCGGACGAGGCGGGGAACGACCCGCAGGAGCTGGCCCGCCTGATGCGGGCCCACGGCGTGGATTGCCTGAACGCCACGCCCTCCCGCCTCCAGCAGTACCTCTTCTCCGGGGCTTTCTGCGAGGCGCTGAAAAACTGCAAATGCGTGATGTCCGGGGGCGAGGGCTACCCGCTGTCCCTTCGCGACCAAATCCGGGAGATTGCACCCAATGTGCGCATTTTCAATACGTATGGCCCGACGGAGATCACGGTCTCCTGCAACGGCGTTGACTTGACAAATGCCCCCTGCGTCACGGTGGGCCGCCCGCTCCTCAATTACCATGAATACATCGTTGACAAATTCGGCGATCTTGCGCCCTATGGGGTGGAGGGTGAGCTCTATGTCGGCGGCGTGGGCGTCGCGAAGGGCTACCGGAATCTGCCGGAGAAGACGGCGGAGGCTTTTGTCGAATACAAGGGCGAGCGGATGTACCGCACCGGCGACCTCGCGAAATTTGACGGGGACGGGAACGTCATGATTCTCGGGAGGCTGGACAGCCAGGTGAAGATTCGGGGCCTTCGCATCGAGCTCGGCGAGGTCGAGAGCGTCATCCGCGAGTTCCCGGGCGTTCGGGACGTTACGGTGCAGGCCTTTACCCCGCCTGCCGGCGGAAAGGCCCTCGCGGCATACATCGTGAGCGACTCCCCGGTGGACGAGAAGGCCCTTGCGGCCTTCATCGCGAAGACCAAGCCGTCCTACATGGTGCCGGAGGCCGTGGTGCAGCTAGACAGGATTCCTTTGAACCAGAACCAGAAGGTGGATCGCCGCGCCCTTCCAACGCCCGAGGTCCGGAAGGCGGCCCCGGCAAATGCAGTCGCCCCGCGTCCGCTGACCCGCTTTGAGGAGGAGATTGCGGCGGTGGTGAAAAAGGCCGTCGGCGACGTGGCGATCGCGCCGACGGAGGACCTTACGTCCCTCGGGCTTACGAGCGTCGGGGCCATCGGGCTTGCGACGATGCTCGCGGAGCGCTTCCAGACGGAGATTCCTGTGAACGAGCTTCTGGGGGGCCTTAGCCTTGTCGATCTTGAAAATCGCATTTTCGAGGAGTGGATGAACCGTGGCTTTATGCCCGCCGGCGAGGCAAAGAAGGCCGGCCCCGCCGTGCCCGAAACCGAAAAGCGCGATGCCTACCCGCTCTCCTTTGTCCAGCAGGCTGTCTACTACGATCTTATGAAGCGGGAAAATGCCGGCACCATCTACAACATCCCGCACTGCCTTGCATTTGCCGAAATCGACGCGGCAAGGCTGGCAAATGCCGTGAAGGCGGCGGTCCGCGCCCATTCGTACCTGAATACACACTTCGAGATTCGGGACGGGGCCATCGTGCAGGTCCGCGACGATGCGCGGGAGGTGGACGTACCGGTGCTGCAAATGGAGGAGCTGTCGTTTGCGGCCTACAAGGAGGCCTTCGTGCGGCCCTTTGACACCGGCGTCGGCCCGCTCTACCGCTTCGCGGTGGTCGTGGTCGACGATGGGAAGACCTACCTCTTTATGGACATCCACCATCTGGTCTTTGACGGCTTTTCGAGAGGCGTTTTCCTCCGCGACGTCGGGCGGGCCTACCGGGGCGAGGAGCTTTTGCCGGAGGCGTACAGCTATTTTGACTATGCGAAGGAGGAGGCCGACCGGCAGGGGACGGCGGCCTACAAGGAGGACGAGGCCTACTTTGAGGAGCTGATGCAGCGCTTCGAGGTTCCGTCGGAGGTTCCCGCGGACAAGAGCGGGATGGAGGAGAACGGGAAGCAGGCCGACAGCGTCCGCCTGGTGCCGAAGGAGCTGGCGGATGGCCTCAGCCGGAAGCTCGGCATCACGCCCGCGTCCCTCTTCCTTGCGGCCTCGTTCTACACAGTTTCCAGATTTGCAGGCACAAGGGAAGTGTATATTTCCACGATTGATACCGGCCGGAACCTTCCGAAGACACACAAGGCGGTGGGCATGTTCGTGCACACGCTGCCGCTGGCCATGAGCTTCGAGAAGGACCAGACCGTGCGGGAGCTGGCCGCGGCCTCCGAGAAGGCCCTGCGCGGGAGCGTCCTCCACGAGGGCTACCCCTTTGCCGAGCTGGCCGCAAAGTATGGATATACAAACCAGATTATGTACGAATGCCAGATTGGCATGCTCTCCGGGGAGGGGAGCCTGGGCGGCGTTCCCTTTGAAGATGTCCCGCTGGGGCTGGAGAAGCCGAAGTTCAAGATCAGCCTCTCGATCGTGGAGCTGGACGGAAGCTACGGCATTTATGTCCGCTACAACGACGCCATTTACCAGAAGGAGACCATGGACGCGCTCGCCGAGGCCCTCGGCATTTGCATCGAGCACATGGCAAAGGATCCGGAGCAGTCGGTGCGGAAGCTCTCGCTCCTTGGAAAGGAGGAGGCGGAGGTCATCGCTTCCTTCGGGAAGGCGGAGACGGCCGAGCTTCCGGAGACGGTGTTCCACCGGGTCTTCGAGGCCCGCGTGCGGGAGAACCCGGACGCGACGGCCCTCATCGCCTGCGACAAGACCCTGACCTTTGCGGAGCTGAATGGCGAGGCAAACCGCGTGGCGACGAGCCTTATGGAGATGGGCGTCGGCAAGGGCGGCAGCTGCGTGCTCCTCCTGCCGCGGCGGAGCTTCTACTTCGCGGCAATGTTCGGCGTTTTGAAGGCCGGGGCGGCCTTCATCCCCTGCGACCCGGAGTACCCGCCGGAGCGCATCCGGCACATCGTCCACGACGCGGACGCCTCCTGCATCATCACGACGGAGGAGCATTTGCCGGATTACGCCGGGGAGACGGTGGTGGATATCCAGCAGCTTCTACTTGGCGAGGACCGGGGCAATCCCGACGTTCCGCTCACCGGGGAGGACATGGCCTACATGATTTACACCTCCGGCTCCACGGGCCGGCCCAAGGGCGTGATGATGAAGCACGTCTGCGTGGTGAACTGCGTGTATCCGCACCCGGTCAACGAGCACTACTACGTCATCAAGAACGAGGCGAAGGCGGTTCTCGGCGTGACGACGGTCTCCTTCGACATGTCGTTCCAGGAGACGGCCGGCTCGCTCCTAAACGGCAAGACGCTGGTCTTTGCGAGCGAGGAGGAGCTGAACGATCCGAGGGCTCTTACCGCGCTTTTCGAGCAGACCGGCGCCGACGTTTTCGACGCGACGCCTTCGAGATACTTGCAGTATATGGAGTACGAGCCGTTCAAGAAGGCTCTCGGCCGCTGCCGCCTCGTCATGGTCGGCGGCGAGGGCTTCCCGCAGACGCTGCTCGAGAAGCTGCAGGCGGTCCTCTCGCCCGACGCGCATATTGAAAATGCCTACGGCCCGACGGAGACGACGATGGCCTGCAACGGGGCGGACCTCATCAAGGCCCCGCGCGTGGCGGCCGGCCCGCCGCTCCTCAACTACGAGAGCTATATCGTGGACCTCGACGGGAACCCGGTTCCCAGAAGGGTCATCGGCGAGCTCCTCATCGGCGGCATCGGGGTCGGCATCGGCTACCGGAATTTGCCGGAAATGACCGAGAAACGCTTCATTATGTACGAGGGCCGGCGCGTCTACCGCTCCGGGGACTATGCCCGCTGGGACATGGACGGGAACGTGGAGGTCCTCGGCCGCATGGACAACCAGGTCAAGCTCCGCGGACAGCGCATCGAGCTTGGCGAAATTGAGGGCCTCATGGAGGCCCAGCCGGACATCCGCCGTGCGGTGGTGGCCATCCGGAAGATCCACGGCCAGGACAACCTCTGCGCGTGGTTCACGGCCGACCGGGAGATTGACGTCTACGAGCTTCGGGAGGAGCTGAAGAAGAAGCTGACCGCCTACATGGTGCCGGTGGCCTTCGCCCAGCTCGAAAAGATGCCGCAGACGCCGAACGGGAAGACCGACATGAAGGCCCTGCCCACGCCGAAGGCCGTGGAGCTTGGCGAGTTCGTGGCCCCGGCAAATGCCGTCGAGCAGTTCTTCTGCGACCTCTTTAAGGACATTTTGGGCATGGAGAAGGTCGGCGCGACGGACGACTTCTTCTCCTTTGGCGGGACAAGCCTCACGGCGACGACCGTCATGATCAAGGCCACGGAGGCGGGCTACAAGCTGACTTACGGGGACGTTTTCAAGTACAAGACCCCCAGGGAGCTGGCGTCGAGATTTGTGAGGGGCGAGGAGAAGAAGGAGGAAACGACCTCCGTAACGGCGAAGACATTTGACAACTATGACTATACGGCCATTAACGCGCTTCTGGCGAAGAACACCATCGCCTCGTTCAACGGCGGGGAGCCGCGTCCGATTGGCAATATCCTGCTCACGGGCGCGACGGGCTACATGGGCGCCCACCTTTTGGCGGAGTACCTGCGGACGGAGACGGGGACGGCCTACTGCCTCGTCCGGAAGGGTCGGTACGGAACGGCCATCGAGCGGCTCCGGTACCTTCTTTTCTACTACTTCGACCAGGAATTTGCAAATGTCGGGGGCCGGGTGGTGGCCTTTGACGGGGATGTCACGGACTATGCGTGCTTTGCGGCCCTGAAGGACCTGCCCATCGACACCGTGTTCAACTGCGCGGCAAATGTCAAGCACTTCTCGTCGGGCACGGATATTGAGGATATCAACGTGGGCGGCGCAAAGAACTGCGTGCGCTTCGCGGAGGAGACGGGCACAAGGCTGATCCACTTCTCGACGACCTCCGTCGGCGGGGCGATGCTGGTGTCCGACCCGTCGCAGCTGCGCAATCTCGACGAGCAGAGTCTGTATTTCGGACAGCTTGTGGAGAACCAGTATACGTCCTCGAAGCTGCTCTCGGAGCGCATTGCGCTGGAGGGGGTCGCGGAGCGCGGGGTGGACGCGAAGGTTATCCGCGTGGGCGCGCTGTCGGCCCGCGCCTCGGACGGTGAGTTCCAGATCAACGTCCTTAGCAACAGCGCGATGGGGCGGCTTCGGAGCCATGTGCTTCTCAAGTGCTTCCCCTACACGTTCATGAACCTCCCGTTCCGGATGGGTCCGATTGATACCAGCGCGAAGAGCTTCCTGCACCTTGCGCGGACGCCGAGGGAGTGCTGCCTCTTCCATGCGATTAACAACCATACCGTACCTTACATCGATATCATCCGCGTTATGCGGGAGGCCGGCATGGAGATTGCAATTGTCGAGGAAGCGATTTTCCTTCGGGCTCTTCGCGAGGCGGAGGCGGATCCGGAGAAGGCCGCCATCCTCTCCAGCATCCTGGCCTACACGGGGAGGCTCAAGGAGGCGGCGGTGCTCGTGCAGGAGACGTGCGAGTACACGAACCAGATTCTTGCGCGGTGCGGGTTCTACTGGGACGAGACGGACATGGCGTATATCCGCCGGTTTATCGACGGCTTGAAGGGACTTGGGTTCTTTGATACGGATAATCTGTATCGGTGATGGAGAGGAGGCGTTCTATGAAAAAGGTTCGGATCACGGTGAAGAGGATCGCGCGGTATGACGATCTCATGGAGCAGTACGAGAACCCGCTGGAGCACGCCTGCGACATGGAGCTGGGACAGGTTTTCATTTGCAACGGCTGGGAGAGGCCGGAGGGCTTTTGCCTCAGCGCGTGGGACACGGTCTCGGCATTTGTCATGACCCTTGCGTACGGCGGGGAGAACATTTACGATGGATGGATGAAGAATCCGAAGTCCGCGATGATCTCCTGCAACGACGGCTTCCGCCCGGTGAGCTTCCTTTTGGAGACGCTGGACGAGGAGGCGGAGTGAGGCCCCTCTCCGTCACGCTTCGCGTGCCGCCTTCCCCTGAGGGGGAGGCAAGGTACGCGGCGGTTTTCCTCGGTTGGCGGGAGAAGCTGGAGGGGTGGGATATTGTTTTTGGATGGGGAAGGAGGGACAATGAAGACGGTTTTTATCACAGGGGCGACTTCGGGCATTGGGATGGAGTTTGCCCGGAGGTACGCGAAGGAGGGCTGTTCGCTGATCCTGACGGGGAGGCGAATGGAGCGGCTTCTTGCCATGCAGAAGAAGATCGGCGGGGAGAGGTGCCGGGTGATCGAGGCGGACCTTGCCGAGGAGGACCAGTGCCGGCGGCTCCTTAAGGACATCGAGGGCGAGGAGATTGACATTTTTATTAACAACGCGGGCTTTGGGGCGGCCGGGAGCTTCCTTGAGACGGACCTTGACAAGGAGGTCAGCATGGTCAGGGTGAACGACCTGGCCATGCACATCCTCTTTAAGGGGGTGCTCCGGAAAATGGAGGAGCAGGGGCATGGGACGATTCTCAACGTGGCCTCCTCGGCCGGCCTGCTTCCCGCGGGACCCTACATGGCGGCCTACTATGCATCGAAGGCCTACGTCGTTTCCCTCACCAAGGCCGTGGCGTGGGAGCTGAAGGAGAAGGGGAGCGGCGCCTATGTCTGCTGCCTCTGCCCGGGGCCGGTGGATACGGAATTTAACGAACATGCGGACGTGATTTTTGCGCTCAAGGGAATATCGGTAAAACGCTGCGTTTCGGAGTGCCTTGCGGGGATGAAGAAGAGGAAAACCGTGATCATCCCGACCGTCGGCTTGCAAATGCTGCTTCGCTCCCAGCGTTTCCTGCCGGAGGGAATTTTGCTCCGGATCGTGGCAAGGCAGCAAAAGAAGAAACAGTGATGCTTGCTCCTGCGGGATTTCGGGAGCGCGAGAGCACGGGTCAAGCCGTGTATCGGAAAACGGGCATTTTGATGCCCAAACCATGTCAATGTGGAAGGAGGATTCTATGAAAACTGTGTATGATTTTACGGTAAAGGACAGGAAGGGAAACGAGGTGAGCCTTAAGGAGTATGCGGGCAAGGTTCTTCTTATTGTGAACACGGCCACCGGCTGCGGCTTTACCCCGCACTACGAGCCGCTGGAGGCGATGTATAAGGAGCTGCGGGACAGGGGCTTTGAGATTCTGGATTTCCCCTGCAACCAGTTTGCCAACCAGGCGCCCGGCGATGAGAACGAGATCCACGAGTTCTGCACGCTGAAGTTCGGGACGGAGTTCCCGCAGTTTAAGAAAATCGACGTCAACGGTGAGAGCGCGGACCCGCTCTTTGCCTTCCTCGCCACGGAGAAGCCCTTCGAGGGCTTCGGCAAGGGGCTGAAAAATGCCGCACTGAAGAAATTTGCCGACATGAACAACAAGAAGTATGGCGAGAAGGCCTACATCAAATGGAATTTCACGAAGTTTTTGGTGGACCGCGAGGGCAAGGTGCTCGCACGGTTTGAGCCCACGGTCAATATGGACGAGGTCAAGGACGCGGTCGTGGCGGCCCTGTGAGGTTGTATTTTAAATATTTAATAAGGAGGAACATGCCATGAAGAAAAGAAACTGGAACATTTTGTGGGCCTTGCTTCTTTGCATTTGCCTGGTCTTTGGACAGGTGCCGGCGACGGCAGCGGCGGCAGGGGCATTTGCCGAGGAAGATGCGGAGGCCGTGACCGAGGAGGAGATGGCCTCGGCGGGACTTGTGCAGGCATTTACGGTTTATGAGGAGGCCGAGGGGGCGGAGAAGGAGGAGGCAGCAGGCTCCCTTCTCGATCAGCTGTCGGGGCTTCTTGGCGGAGAGTCCGGCGAGCTTCTCTCGAGGCTGAAGGAGCTTCTGGGGAGTTCGTCGGGAGCCGTGGAAAAGCTGAAGGAGCTTCTGGGCGGCTCTTCCCAGATTCTGGATATACTTAAAACGCTGGTGAAGGAACTGCTGAAGGATCCGTCTTCGGCCGTCGGAAAAATCCGGGACCTCATCGACATGCTCAGCGGGAACATGCCGATTTCGTACATGTATCTTGAAGTAATAAAGCCGGAACCGGGGAAAGCCTGTACGCCCAGGCAGCTTATCCCGCCTGCGGAGGAGGAGGCTAACTACACGGTGGAACGCGCGGTGTACGTGAAGGACGGTGCCGAGTCCGAAGCTGCGCGGGTCTTTGCACCGCTCGAGGAATTCCAGCTCCGCGTTACCTTCAAGGCGAAGGAAGGAAAGCATTTTGGGAGCCAGCTCTATACGAGCTATTTGGCAGATCTGGAGAGCGTTACGGTGGAGAAGCTCACCCGGGAGACCGCGACGCTCCTTTACGTCGTGAAGGCCTTGAACACCAAAGGGGTGATCGAGAAGGTCTCACTCACGTTGGAAGGACCGCTTGGCGGACAGAACTCCTCCGATTTCCGTCCCATTTGCAGCACTTTGGAGACGGCGAACTACTACATCGGCGGCGTGGAGTGGTGCGATGCCAAAGGAGAGCCTCTGGAAGACGAAGTGTCATTTGTCACCGGAAAAACGTACTATATGATTATCTACCTGAATCCGGACGATGGGTGCTGGTTCGTCGATGGGAAGACGGCGGCCGAGATTACTGGCGGGGAGCTGGTCGGAAAGCTTAGAATCGAGAGCGAGCAGTATGACGGCGTTCTGCAGACAAATGCCCAGGCGGTCGTTTCTGTCACGGCGGAGGAGGCTCAGGAAGGACTCATCCAGAGAATCAACCTTTCCTTCACGAAGCCGGAGGAAGGAACGGAGTTTGTGGTGAAAGGGAAGGAGCTTGCGCCACGACTCGCCCTCGAAATCCCGGAGGATTCTCCCTATGCCTTCGCCGATGCGTACAATGCCTGGTTTTGTCTGGAGCACGGCGAGCCGGTGGAAGACGGCGTCTATGAAGTGAAAAAGGGGGAATCGTTTAATTGCTACACAATTCTGAAGGCAAATGCATCGCATACCTTCTATACGCACCCGTTGATTACCATCGAGGACGCGGATGAAGCGAAGGTGGATGCCCTTTCGGAGGATGGTACGACCATCGGCATCTTTTTCAGTTTCTACATTCCGCAGCCGGAGGAACCGGATGTCGTTGACCTTACGACCGTAGATACAATGCAGCAGCCGGGCGAGGGCGGGAGCGTTAACGTCGAGATTACCAACCTGGACGGGACACCTTCTGAGTGCGGCGGCGAAACACGGGGCGGCATTGACTTTGGATCAGGTTTTCAGGAGGGTACCAAATTTAATATGACCGCCGTCCCGGATGCGGGCTACACCTTTGCGGGCTGGTATGAGAGCGACGAGTTGAAGGTTCACTCTGGCGAGGGCGGCTGGTATTACCCGGATCGACTTCTGAGCAAGAATGCCACGTACAGCTATGTTACCAAGGCGGGCGAGACGCTCTACATCTGCGCGGTGTTCGACGGTGGTGCGGCCAAGGTGAAGACCCGCTACGTCTACCAGTGCGAGAAGAACGAGGTCTACCGCTACACGACCAATAAGGATGTCGTGAAGAAGCTTCGCGACGAAGGCTGGAGCTACAAGAAGGTCTTCCGTGTACCCGCGCAGGGCACAGAGAAGGCCTACTGGGTCTACAACAAGAGCACGAAACGTTACCGCTACACCAACAAGCTTTCCTACGCGAAGAAGATGAAGAACGCCGGAAATAAGGCGGGCGTCGCCTTCTACCAGTCGGAGAAGCGGAGCGTTCCGATCTACGAGCTTGTCAAGGGGAACACGTACTTCTACACGATGAAGAAGAGCGAGGCGAAGGCCAGGATCAAGGATGGCTGGACGTACAAGCAGGTCGCGTTTTATGGCGAACCGAAGGCATAAGGCTTTTCCGGGCGGGGGCGCAGCCCCCGCCTTTTTGCTTTTTTGGCAATGACAAGTCTGAAATTTTCTTGTTTTGTGAGGGAATTTGAAATATGATAGAGACAGAAGCAGGATAGACTTTCCGGGGAGCGGGGACTTGCAGGAATCGGCGGTTTTCCGGAACATTTGACAAAGGAGGAAGGTTAATGAAAAAGAAAAGAGCAAGACGGATTTTGTCGCTTCTTCTGGTCGCGGCCATGCTGCTGGGCTCCGTGCAGGTGCCGGCATTTGCCGCGCAGACGGAGGCGAAGGAATCGGCAAATGCCGGGGAAGCGTCTGTAGGAGAGGCGGCTTCGGCAAATGACAGAGAAGCGAAAGCTGAGCAGGCGGCTTCGACGGATGCCGGAGAAGCGCCTTTGGAGCAGCTGGCTTCGGAGGATGCCGATTCAGCAAATGCACAAGAGCTGAACGCTGCCGCGGAATCAGACGGGAAGCCTGCCGGGGCGGATGGGAAAACTGCCTCAGCGGATGAGGCTGTTTCCGAGGAAGGCGAACCGAAGGAAGGCGAATCGACCGCCGGCGTCAACCTCTTGGAGGGCGAGACGAAGCTGGAGGCGATGACTCTGGGCGCGGACCTTACGCTCACAGGGAATTATGTCCTTGATGGCGGGTGTTTGAATCTCGACGGCCATACCCTGACCATCAACGGGAACCTTCTGCAAAGCGACGGGGACATTCTGGTCAATGGCGGCACCCTCGTGGTGACGGGCGACTATCGGATCCAGAACCGGAAGAGCGACGGCGACTACGAGTGGTGCGGCGGCGCCCTCGTGATGACAAAGGCCACGGACAACGTGCGCGTGGATGGCGAATTCTATGTGAGCGGCGACACGGGTTACTGGAACGCTGCCGGCCAATGGCAGAAGGAAATGCTGACGGCGGGCACGCTGACCATCGGCCGGGGTCTGCACCAGCTTTATCGAAACGACGGTTTCCGCGCGATGGGCGAGCATAAGACCATTTTTGCGGGAGCCGCAGCCAACGGGGAAACATCGAAAAAATGTTCTGTTTCCTTCACGAGCCCGGACTCTTGCCTTGGCATGATTGAGATGGCGGAGGACGTGGAGATAGACTGGACGGGCTATTTCAATGTCGAAACGCTTGGAAACGACGTGGCCGTGACGGCCCCCGTCGGCGTGGGCGAGGGAATCACAATTTACAGCAACAGTGCCCGTATGAACTTTAATGGACACAACCTTACCGTGAACGGAAACGTGCGGAACCTTGTCGGGGAACTTTACGTCGGCGGGGCGCATTTGGCAGGGTCATCGTCGAGCGACGACCTTCCGCCCTCGGAGGGCGACAATGGCCTTGCGGGCGAGGCCTTCGACCCGGAAAAGGCCGGGAGCCTGGCCATCTGCGGGGATTTCCTGCAGCAGGACGGCGACCTCGTCGCGGACGGCGGCAAGGTACGCGTGGACGGCGACTGGCGTATCCAGCACCGGAAGGACGACGGAACCTACGAGTGGTGCAACGCCGCCCTCGTGATGACAAATGAATTCGACGACGTGCGCGTGGGCGGCGACTTTTATATCAGCGGCGACACGGGCTACTGGAACCTTGCCGGTGTGTGGCAGAAGGAAATGCTGACGGCGGGCACGCTGACGATTGGCCGGAGCCTGCACCAGCTCTATCGGAACGACGGCTTCCGCGCGCAGGGTGAGCATAAGACCATTTTTGCGGGAGCCGCAGCGGAAGGTGGAACCTCAAAAATCTGCTCCGTCTCCTTCGCAAGCCCGGACTCCTGCCTTGGCATGATCGAGATGGCGGAGGACGTGGAGATCGACTGGACGGGCTATTTCAATGTCGAAACGCTTGGAAACGACGTGGCCGTGACGGCCCCCGTCGGCGAGGGTGAGGGAATCACCATTTACAGCGAAAAAGCCCGGATGAGCTTCAACACGCACAGGCTTACCGTGAACGGAAACGTGCGGAACCTTGTCGGGGAACTCTACGTCGGCGGAGAGCACATTGGCCTTGCGGCCTATGAGGACGGGAAGGCCGGGAGCCTTGAAATCCACGGTGACTTCCTGCAGCAGGACGGCGACCTTGTCGCGGACGGAGGCAGGGTGTACGTGACCGGCGACTGGCGCATTCAGCACCGGACGGGTGACGGAACCTACGAGTGGTGCGGCGCCGCCCTCGTGATGACAAATGCATACGACGACGTGCGCGTGGATGGGGACTTCTATGTGAGCGGCGACACGGGCTACTGGAACCTTGCCGGGGCGTGGCAGAAGGAAATGCTGACGGCGGGCACGCTGACGATTGGCCGGGGTCTGCACCAGCTCTATCGAAACGACGGCTTCCGCGCACAGGGAGAGCATAAGACCATTTTCGCGGGGGCTGCAAGGGGCGAGAATCCGGCGGGCGAGGCGCAGCTTGCGGGAGCGGCCTCGAAAGCCTGCACCGTCTCCTTTGCGAGCCCGGACTCCTGCCTGGGCGTCATTGCGATGGGCGACGACGTGGACATTTCCTGGACGGGGTATTTCAATGCCAAGACGCTTGGGAACTACGTGACCATCACGACACCCACCGGGGCGGGCGAGGGCATCACGATGTACAGCGAAAGGGCCCGCATGGACTTTAACGGCAACAGGCTCACCATCAACGGGAACGTGCGAAACCTTGTCGGCGAGTTTTATGTCGGCGGAGCCCACGACGGGTTGGAGGACCTGGAGGTTGAGCCGATCGGCAGCCTCGTGGTCAACGGAGACCTCCTCCAGCAGGATGGCGACCTAATCGTGGATGCCGGGCACGTGACCGTGACCGGCGACTGGCGCATCCAGCATCGGAAGGACGACGGAACCTACGAGTGGTGCGGCGCCGCCCTCGTGATGACAAATGAATTCGACGATGTTCGTGTCGGCGGAGACTTCTATGTGAGCGGCGACACGGGCTATTGGAACCTTGACAATGTCTGGCAGAAGGAAATGCTCACGGCGGGAACGCTTACGCTCGCGGGCAGCTTCTACCAGCTGTACCGAAACGACGGCTTTCGGGCAACGGGTGCCCACAAAACCGTCCTTGCCGGAGAGGGCTCAGCGGCCGTGCAGTTTGGAAGTTCGGACAGCTACTTTGCCACGCTGGAGCTTGCAAATGCGCCGGAAAACTACATTTTCAGCCGCGTCCCGTGCTGGACGAAGGTCCTATACAACGGGGAGGAGCTGACGGAGGCTGATTTCCCGTTCACCGGCATTGTTAATACGGCGGAGGGGACGATAACCCTCACCAAATGGCCTGCGGATTCGGCAAATATTGAGATTCCATCGGAGATTCAGGGCTTTACGGTCACGGGGCTTGGCGCGGAAATCTTTAAGGACTGCGCCAATCTTGAGACGGTCACGCTGCCCGGGTCGCTCGTCGAGATCAAGGAGCGGGCATTTGCCGGCTGCGCATCTCTTGCTGAGATTAACTTCCCGGCATCGCTCACCACGATTGGCGGCGAGGCCTTCCGGAACTGTACCGCTCTTGCGTCGGCGGACTTCCCGGCATCGCTCACCACGATTGGCGGCGAGGCCTTCCGGAACTGTACCGCTCTTGCGTCGGCGGACTTCCCGGCATCGCTCGCCACCCTCGGCAGCAACGCCTTCCGGGACTGCAAGCAGCTTGCCGCCGCGGCCTTTGCGGTGGGCGGCGTTCTGGAGAGTATCGGCAGCTCGGCCTTCGAGGGCTGCGAGAGCCTTCTGGAAATCCGGGTGCCGGACGGCACGACACGGATCGATGCCTACGCCTTCTACGGCTGCAAGAGCCTGAAGAAGGCCGTCGTTCCCGGGACCGTGAAGGAGATGGGGAACCAGGTCTTCCGGAACACGCCCCTTGCCTCCGCCGGCCCCATCGGCTCCGACGCGGACTACGAGTTCGGCTGGACGCTGGCCATCCCCGGCTATGCCTTTGACTTCATCGAGACGCTGGAGAGGGCCGAGCTTCCGGAGACCCTCACAAAGATTGGGAAATACGCCTTCTCGGAGTGCCATGCGCTTCGGGAGGTGGTCCTTCCGGCGGGGCTTACGGAAATCGGCGAGACGGCCTTCTATATGTGCCGGAGCCTAACAAATATCGAGGTCCCGGCGGGCGTGACCGTTCTTGCACGTGACACCTTCCACGAGTGCCGTGCCCTTGAAGATGTCGTCCTCCATGATGGCCTCACGGAAATCGGGCGCTCCTGCTTCGAGGACTGCGTCTCCCTCCCCTACCTGGAGATTCCGGAGGGGGTGACGACGATCCGCGCGTATGCCTTCTGGAACTGCGAAGCCCTGGAGCAGCTCTTCCTCCCGGAAAGCGCGGTGACGCTGGAAGAGAATCTGGTCAAAAAGACCGACAACATCCTGCTGTACGTATTTCCGGGGAGCGCTGCGGAGCAGTATGCGATTGCAAATGACCTTCCTTACACAAACCCGGTCGCTTTGGGCCGTATGCTTACGGCAAATGTCCTTGACGAGGAGGGCAAGGAGCTTACGGGCAGCTACACGGTTTCCTGGTATGACGCGGCAAATGACACCCTCCTTGGGACGGGCAAGAAGCTTCGGAACGTCGCGGAGGGGACAAATGTCCTTTGCAAGGTCGTTCTCGGTGAGAGTTATGGACGCCTGTACTCCCAGCCGGATTATGCGACGATTACCGTGGGCAATACGGATGCCAAGGTGGACATCCCACTTTCACCCTTTGCGAAGGCCTCGGTCCGCGGAACCGTGAAGGATGCCGACGGCAATGCCATTTCCGGTGCCGCGGTGCTCCTCCGCCAGACCTTCAACGGCATGTACGAGGACACACGGGAGGTACGGACCGACGAAAACGGCGGGTTTGCATTTGCCGAAATCAGCATGACAAAGACCACGGTCACGGTGTCGGCGGACGGATATTATGACCAGACGGCGACCGTCAGCGAGGCGCAGTTTGCCGGCGAAAAGGCCATCGAGGCCGTCCTCGAAAAAATTCCGGAGGACAAGGTGAACCTCGAAATTCTCGTCAGGGAGGCCTACGCGCCCGACGAGGAGGAGGAGATCGGCGAGCTGCGGAGTACCGCCGGGCTTGTATTTACAGTATATAACGAAACGAAAGGCAAGCAGTTAAAGGAAAATGACGATTTCCGTATCCAGTATCCCTTCCTGACGCTCCGCGGCGACGCGGCGGCTGCGGGCGATACGCTCCGGCTCTCGCTTGCGGAGGGCGGAACGCTCACGGCGGCCGATACGACCGTCACGCTTGATGGCAATCGCTGCGGGAACGTCTCCTGGACGCTGGTCCGGAACGGAAGGGTCCGCTTTGCGGGCATCCAGCCGGCCGGGAAAAAGGGAGTCGCCGTCATGCTCTTCGAGAATGCGGAAGGCAGCCTCGTGGAGTCCGGGGACGCGACCACCTACTACGAGAGCGGCTCGCTGCCGCAGGGATCGTACATGGCCGTCTTCCTGGAGAAATCCAGCCTGCTTCGGAGCGTCGAGAGTATCGCCATGCTCGGCATGATGGGCCTTTCCCCGACGACGGACTACACGCTGTGTACGGTGCAAGTGTCAAATGGCTCCGTCACCGTGGTGGACGGCATAAAGGTGCCGGCATTTGACGAGAGCAAGCTCTATTACACGGTCGCGGATCAAACACGCGTCTGGGCAAATTACAAGGCGGCCTCTACCGGCCAGTACGTGACCGTCCGCGCGATGTACGAGATTGACGAAAAATACGCGAGCGAGGGGGAGACGCTTCTTCTGGAGATTCCAGAGGGCCTGACATTTGTCGAGAGGAGCCTCACGGTCGGCGGGAAGTCGGCGGCCTGCACGGTGGCTGAGAACGAGGACGGAACAGCGTCCGTGACAATCCCGGTGAACGCCCGGAAGAGCACGGTCCGCTTCTATGTCCTGCCGAATCATGCGGGGACGAAGACGCTGCACGGATACCTCTATTTCCGGCAGGGAGGCGCGGGTGCGACGCAGCCCATCGGCTCCGCCTCAATCGAGGTTGCCAACGCCGCACTCCATGTGCCGGCCGAGACCAGCCAGAAGCGGATTACCGTTACGGGCAAGGCCATCGCGGGCTGTGACATTACGGTCTACGACAACGGGACGAAGGTCGGGACGACCACCTCGAACAGGAACGGTTCCTGGAGCCTTTCCTTCGATCTCGTAAAACCCTACAGTTATTCACACCATGAGCTTTATGCGGCCGTGGAGAGCGAGGCCTATGGTGAAATCGAGACGGACCTTGCGGGTGTCTTCTACAATGAGAAGTATGCGGAGCTCTCCAAAGTGACGATGATCAACACGGCCCACACCAGCAAGACCTGCGAGTTCCGCACCGTGTTCGACTTCCTGCACCCGTCGACCGTGGTTCCTTCCTATAACTATTGGCCGGCCTACCCGACCTTCACCTTCCTCGTGGAATTTTCGGGCGGCAATCCGGAGAAGATTCAGAATGTCCAGGTCGTGACCACGAACTCCGCGGGCGACAGGACCATGGTGCCCTGCTACTATGACGCGGCGAGCGGAGCATTTGTCGGCACCCATGCGTATCGGACCTTTGAGGAGGTGCCCTGCGCGGTCGGTGTTGCCTGCGAGAACGCGAGCGGCAGCGAGCTGGACGCGGCGGTGGGCGCGGAAGAACTGCAGGATGCCGGCGGCGAGGTGGTAAGCCTCACCGATTCGCTCAGCCAGTATGTGGAGGAGAGGGCGTCCACGGAAAATGAGGCCGCCGGGAACGAGAAGGTTTCCTTTGACCTTCTTCTGGAAGGCGAGAAGCTCGGGGAATACAGCGTGGAAATGCTGGACTACGCGGCATTTGACCTTGCGGATTGGGAGACGGGCACGTACATGAAATGTGTCGACCAGGACGGCAGGGTCAGCTACGAGTCCGAGGAGGTCACGGACGATGCCTTCATCCTCTACTGCGCGTATCCGGCGGAGAGGCTCTACGCGAAGGAGACGCTCCGCTTCGTGCTTCCCGAAAACGAAGGGGAGAACCTGGCCGGGTTCTGGGGCTTCAGCTTCTATGGCTTCACGAAGACGCTGGAGGATCTGAAGGCTGTCGCCGGCCCGATGCGCGAGCTGCTCAGCTTTATTTCCAATGCGGACAGCTACAAACCGATTATTGAGGAGATTGCCAAGCTTCCCTCCTACCGGGATGCCCTGCAGGGGACGCTGGAGCTTCTCAAGCAGACGATGAACCGAAAGAGCTGCAAATGCATCGATTACGCCAGTTCCTTCCGGGGACAGGCCACCGCGCTCCAGAACCTGATTAACCTCTTCTACAAGAAGGCGATGCTCCTCTGCGGCGGAAGCATTGCCGCCCTCGCGCTCATGCAGTATGCAGGCGGCAAGGCTGTGTCCTTTGCCGGACAAAAAGGAATCCAGGGCGTCAAGGCCGTTTACCAGTATGTCATGAAACGTTTCGGGAGCTCGGTGTCGAAGGCGGCCACGGAGGTCGTAGTGGCCGGCGGCAAGCTGGGCGCGGAGGTCATCGGGACAAAAGCAGATTTTGAGATGGGCAACGTGGTCAACTATATCTTCAGCCTTTTTGACTTGAAGGGGAGGATTTCCGGAGAGTACAACGAGCTGGATAAGAAGATTCGAGATGCCATTGTACATGTCAACTCGCTGACCTGCCCCTGCAACAACAATGGCGGCGTGTGCATGTGCGAGCATCCGGGCTTCGAGGTGGACAGCCAGCCTGTCCAGCCCATCGCCGACCCGTCCGGCTACGTCTACGAGGCGGTCCCGTCGAACCGATTGGAGGACGTAAATGCGGCGATTTACGAATATACGTATGCTATGGACGAGTTCGGCGTCCCGGCGGAGGAGAAGTCCGAGATCCTCTGGGACGCGGCAAGCTACGACCAGGTGAACCCGCAGACCACCCGCGAGGACGGTACCTTCGGCTGGGATGTTCCGGAGGGCCAGTGGCTCGTGAAATTCACGAAGGATGGCTACTACGATGCTGACAGCCATGGAGACGTGGCCTGCGACGCGGAAGGCTATCTCCCGGTCCCGCCGATCCAGACCGAGGTCAACACCGCGATGGTCGCGAAGGCCGCTCCGGAGGTGGCAAATGTCGCCGCCTACCCGACGGAGGTGCAATTTGACTTTACGCAGTATATGCAGATTGATACCGTGAATGCGAAAAATGTCTCGGTCACGGTGGGCGGAAAGGCCGTTTCGGGCACGATCGTCCCGCTCGATGCCGAGGACAACTACGAGAAGACCGCGCAGTACGCCTCTCAATTTGCCTACAGGTTTGCGTCCGAGGTCTCCGGGAATGTCGCGATCACGATTAAGAACGCAAAGAATTACAACGGCAAGGCCATGACGGCGGCCTACACGACTTCGCAGGCGGTCGCGGCGATGCCGAAGGCGCTGGAG
>CADCQU010000071.1 GCA_902803635.1 uncultured Lachnospiraceae bacterium
CCTAAGCTGCGGGCATCAGCCCCGAAGGAGCCGGATCTTCTCGGCGGCCTGCACCCGGATGGAGTGGGCCACGTAGGGAAGGATGTCCGTATAAAGGTTCTTGCCCGCGCCAAGAGCCTGAATGACCCCCTGGCCGCCGGCGATGTTGATGTCCGTGAAGATGTTGATCTTGCCAACGCCATTCTGGATGGCCCGGCGAAGGTCACGGTCGGACAGGCCGGAACCGCCGTGGAGGACGAGTGGGAGCTTTGTGACATCGGCAATCGCCTTGATGCGGTCGTAGTCCACGTTCGGGCGGAACAGATACTCGCCGTGGGCGGTGCCGACCGCAACGCCGAGCGCGTCCACCTTTGTCCGCTCCACGTAAATCCTTGCCTCCTCCGGGTCGGTGAAGGTCGCCGGGTCGATTCCCCCGCGGACATCAGCCGCCTCCGGCACGAAGCCGAGCTGCGCCTCGATTGCGGCCCCGTAGGCGTGGGCCGTATGCACCAGCTCCGCCACGCGCCAGACGTTCTCGTCAAAGGTCTCCTCCGAGCAGTCGTAGTTGACCGAGGTGAAACCGTACTTTAAGGCCTCGATGGCCCTGTCGAAGGTACGCACATGGTCAAAATGCACGGCCACGGGCACCTTCGCGCGTTTTGCCAGCGGGAGGACGAAATAGGAGAAGTCCTCCAGAGGGCACATGGACAGCTGCTTCTCCTCGATGCCGAGGATGACCGGTGCGCCAAGCTCCTCTGCTGCCTCCAGAACCCCACGCGCCATCAGCATCGTGAGCACGTTGAAATGTCCTACCGCGTAGCCCCCGGTCCGGGCCGGTTCCAGAATCTCTTTTAGATTTACAAGCATCGTATACCTCCTCCCTTCTTAATTTTCAATACATTAATGGTGGAACAGGCGGATTCCCGTGAAGGCCATCGCCATGCCGTATTTGTCGCAGCAGTCGATCACGTCCTGGTCGCGCTTCGAGCCGCCCGGCTCGGCGACGTAGAGGACGCCGCTCTTCTTCGCGCGCTCGATGCTGTCCGAGAACGGGAAGAAGGCGTCGGAGCCGAGGGAAATGCCCTCCGCCTTGTCGAGCCACGCCCGCTTCTCTTCCGCCGTGAAGACCTCCGGACGGGTCTTGAAAATCTTCTGCCAGGCACCGTCCGCGAGGACGTCCATGTACTCGTCGCCGATGTAGACGTCGATTGCGTTGTCGCGGTCGGCCCGCTTGATGCCATCGACAAATGGCAGCTCCAGAACCTTCGGGCACTGGCGGAGGAGCCAGTTGTCGGCCTTCTGGCCGGCGAGGCGCACGCAGTGGACGCGGGACTGCTGTCCGGCGCCGATGCCGATGGCCTGCCCGTCAAATGCATAGCAGACGGAGTTGGACTGCGTGTATTTGAGGGTGATGAGCGAGATCACAAGGTCGCGCTTTGCAGCCTCCGGGAGATCCTTGTTCTTCGTGACCACATTTGCCAGAAGGTCATTGTTGATCAGAAGCTCGTTGCGGCCCTGCTCGAAGGTGATGCCGAAGACATCCTTGTGCTCCAGCGGAGCCGGCACGTACTCCGGATCGATCTTCACGATGTTGTAGGCACCGCCCTTCTTCGTGCGCAGGATCTCCAGAGCCTCGTCGGTGTAGCCCGGCGCGATGATGCCGTCGGAAACCTCCTTCTTAATAAGAAGGGCCGTCGACTCGTCGCAGACGTCCGAGAGGGAAATGAAATCGCCAAAGGAGCTCATACGGTCAGCGCCGCGGGCGCGGGCAAATGCGCAGGCGAGGGGCGAAAGCTCCGCCTCCGGATCCACGAAATAGATCTTCCGCATCACGTCGGAGAGGGGCAGGCCGATGGCCGCGCCGGCCGGGGAGACGTGCTTGAAGGAGGTCGCCGCCGGAAGGCCCGTCGCCGCCTTAAGGTCGCTGACAAGCTGCCAGCCGTTCAGAGCATCCATAAAGTTGATATAGCCCGGACGGCCGTTCAGTACCTCGATGGGGAGGTCGCGGCCATCGTTCACGGAAATCTTCGAGGGCACCTGGTTCGGGTTGCAGCCGTATTTGAGAGCAAGGTCTTTCATTTTCGTTATTCCCTTTCTATATAATAAAGATAATAAAGACTTACTTCTGGTTCTTATTCACAATCCTCGTGCGGTAGGTTCCGTCCGCGAGGTTGATAAAGCGCACAAAGAGCGAAACCTTGTTGGCCTCGTTAAGGCTCTGCCAGACATTTGCCGTGAACTCGTCGATACCGTCCTCGATGGCGACGGCAATCGGCGTCCCCTCGAAGCTCGGGATGGGGTTCCCATCGTCAACGTAGGTGCTCAGGAAATGCCCGCGGCCCGCAAGCGCCGGCGAGTAGGTGAACGTGAAGCGCTCGTCCCCGTCCGGGTTGCCGTCCGCGCTCTTCAGGATGGAAAGTGCGTAGTTGAAGTTGTCTTTCTCGCAGTGGATAATACCGGAAATGCGCGGCGTGTAGTTCGGCGCGTCCGGCTCGTACCGGCGGCCGCGGAGCGACATTTCAAAGGTCTTCTGGCTGTCCATCCCCTCGTAGATCGTATCGGTCTGGTCGCCATTTGTCACGATCGTCTTGTTGCCCAGGACGCGGACCGGCGCATAAATGATAAGGCTCGGGTCCACCATCTTCGAGGGATCAAAAGCCTCCGTGCGGATGCCCTCGCCGTCCTCGACAAATACGCGGTTCCGGGAGTTCTCGCTGCGGCCCATGATGAAGTAGGCGGCGACGGCCTCCTTGCCGTCCGC
>CADCQU010000072.1 GCA_902803635.1 uncultured Lachnospiraceae bacterium
CTTTGAGAGCCGTGACGACCTCCTCGTCTTCCGGTTCATCTTCTGAGGACGTGATAATTGCTATTTTAGGACGCACGGACTCAAAAAGTTTGGTGGAAAGCTCCCCCTCCCGTCCGTGGTGCGGTACCTTTAAGAAATCAAATGTCCCCCAGCCGAGCGTTAAAAATTCGGCGATCCGCTCGTCCTCGGCGTCCCCCATGAAGAGGAGCCGGTCGTCCCCGTTGACGGCCGAGAGGATGAGCGACGAGTTGTTGCTCTTGTCATGCTCGTATCCCCCCGCCGGCGGGTTCACCTTGTATTGTACGCCGTCGAGGGTAAAGGATAGTTCCTTCGTGACGGTTTTCGCCTCGATGCCCGCCTCCGCAAGCGCCTCTACGTAGGAATAGTAGGCCTCGGCATCCTTCGGATGGTTCGACTGCAGAACCCGCTCCACCTTGATCGCACCGAGCACGTCCGCAGCCCCGCCCACATGGTCCTTGTCAAAATGCGTCACCACGAGGTAATCCAATTTGTCAATCCCATGTTCTTTCAGGTAGGTTACAATCGCCTCGCCATCATCCGCCTCCCCGCAGTCAATAAGGAGCGAGGCATTTGCCGTGGTCAGAAGAAAGGAATCCGCCGCCCCTGCCTGAAAGCCGTAGACCGTGAGCTTCGTCGCCTCCCTCTTCCCGCCGCACCCGGCAAGGACAAGAAGCAAGAACATGAAAAACAAAAGCCCGACAAACCTCTTCTTCCCCCTTGCAATGCCCCGTTCCTTCATCACGCGCCTCCTGCAAATATTTTTACTTCCTTTGCAATCCTTCCATGACGGAAAAGTTTCCCACGAACACATCTTTTCCTATATTATACATCAAATCCTTGTTCTCGGGAAACCTTTCTTACACTTTCCTTTCGTTTTGCCATATTATTACCGTTCAGATAGCCCCGCCGCATTCTATGTTAAGTTGCAAAAGATGGAAAAAGATTTCTAACTGTACGGTTAGACCAAAATGTAACGTTTTCTGTCATTCTGAGGAGCGCGTCCTTCAGACATCCCTGAATTAAATCGCCTACGGCGATGAGGGATGATGAAAAGCGACGAAGAATCCCGTCAACGGTAGCGAAAGACTTACGGGATTCTTACAGGAAACAGTCCACTGGACTGTTTTCTGCACACTGAGGCGTCGCTTCGCTCAGAATGACAACCATTTTTTCATGGAAAAAGATTCCTTTTAATGTGTTCAACCGTACAGGTGGAAAAATGGAATGCCCGAACGGTAACCCACTTTTCCTACAATCCCGGTTTGGTTTTTCCTCGTAACTTGCATTTTTCGTAAGAATCCATTACAATAGAATATATATAAGGGGCGAAAAGAATTCCAACGGGTCGCCGCATTTGCCGCCCGGTTATAACGTTGACAGCCTAACATGAAAATAGCTGAATGCACCGTCTTGCCGCCTCCGCTTTGTTGAAGGGGTACATTCTTGGAGGAGATGCCAGAATGCCCGGCAAAGACATTCGTAAATCCTGATAAAGAAAAAGCGCCGTCCGGGCGCGGGAGTTTGTATCCATGGATAACATTGCCATCCTGCAGGCCGTGATCCTCGTCATCCTGCTTATGCTCTCCTCCTTTTTCTCCTCTGCGGAGACGGCCTTGACGACCGTGAACCTCATCCGCATCGGCGTGCTGGCCGAGGAGGGGAACAAGAAGGCCAAGACCGTCCTTGCGGTCACGGAAAACCGCCCAAAAATGCTCTCGACCATATTAATAGGAAACAACATCGTCAATATCGCCGCAACCTCGCTGACCACGGTGCTCACCATCCGCGTCTTCGGAAGCGATGCAATCGGGATCACCTCCGGGCTCCTGACCCTCTTCGTTCTGGTATTTGGCGAGGTCACGCCCAAGAACATCGCCGCCGCCAGGGCCGAGGAGCTTTCGCTTCGCTATGCGGGCATCATCCGGTTCCTCATGATTATACTGACGCCGGCCATTTTCCTCGTCAACGGCTGCTCTCGCCTCATCCTGAAGCTCTTTCGCATCGACCCAAATGCCCGCCAGACGATTACGGAGAGCGAGCTTCGCACGTTGGTGGACGTTTCCGAGAAGGAGGGCGTCATCGAATCGGACGAGAGTCAAATGATCAACAACGTGATTGACCTTAGTGACACGCGCGCCGAGGAAATCATGATTCCCCGCGTGGACATGACCGTCGTTCCCATTGATATTTCCTACCAGGGACTCATCGAAATTTTCCGGCGAGAACGCTATACACGCATGCCGGTCTATTCCGAGCGGACCGACAACATCGTGGGCATCATCAACTTGAAGGATCTCTTCCTCATCGATCCAGAATCCTTCTCCATGGAAAGGCTCATGGTGAAGCCGGTCTTCACCTTCGCGACCAAGAACATTTCCGACCTTCTGGACGAGATGCGCGAGAAGTCGCTCTCGCTCGTGATCGTCCTCGACGAATATGGAGCCGCCATCGGCCTCATCACGATGGAGGACATTCTGGAGGAAATCGTGGGCGACATCCGCGACGAGTACGAGGGACGCGACGCGACGGAGATCACGGAGCTCGTGCCCGGGAAGGAGTTCACCTGCCTTGGCTCCGCGGATTTGGATGACGTAAATGAAGCGACCGGGCTTGCGCTCGTCCCGGAGAACTTCCATACCATCGGCGGCTATCTCATCGAGCATTCCGAGGACAACCTGCCGAAGGTGGGCGAGTACGTGGTAACGCCCGAGGGCGCGAAGCTCATCGTGGAAGCCGTGCACCGCAATCGAATCCAGAGAGTGCACATCTACCTTCCACCTAAGAGCGAAGAAGAAAACAAATATAAGGAAGGATGAGACATCCAAAATCTTCCTATCCATCCTTCCATTACTATTCTACCAGCCGCCAAGGAAGGATGATTCCATCAAACTCTTCCTTTTCATCCTTCCATTGCATCCATACAAGCAAGCCTCGGAAGGATGAAAGCCTTAAAATTTTCCTTTTCATCCTTCCATTGTATCCATACAAGCAAGCCTCGGAAGGATGAAAGCCTCAAAATCTTCTTTTTCATCCTTCCATTGCATCCATACAAGCAAGCCTCGGAAGGATGAAAGCCTTTAAATCTTACTTTTCATCCGTCCATAGTGTCCACACACGCCACTCTTGGAAGGATGAAAGCCTTAAAATTTTCCTTTTCATCCTTCCATTGTATCCATGCAAGCAAGCCTCGGAAGGATGAAAGCCTTTAAATCTTACTTTTCATCCTTCCATAGTGTCCACACACGCCACTCTTGGAAGGATGAAAGCCTCAAAAACTCCGATATCATCCTTCCACCATACCCCGAAAGGAACGTCCCATGTATTATTTCATCATGAATCCTAACGCAAAATCTGGCGGGAACAATTCGGCCTGGCACCGCATCGAGGCGGCCCTCGAAAGGGAAGCCATCCCGCACCACGCCTTCGTGACCCAGCACCCCGGCCATGGGACGGAAATCGCGACCAGCATCACCCGGAGCGACCCCCGGGCGACCGTCATCGCCGTCGGCGGGGACGGCTCCATCCACGACGTTCTCTGCGGACTTGAAAACCTCGGCACCGTGACCTTCGGCGTCATCCCGAGCGGCTCGGGAAATGACTTCGCCCGGGGCATGGGCCTTTGCCGAAAGCCCGACGAGGCAATCAGCACGGTCCTCCATCCGACGACCTACCGGCAAATGGACGTCGCCCAGCTTACGGACCGTCCGGAGCTCCGCTTCGGGGTCAGCGCGGGCATTGGCTTCGACGCTTCCATCTGTCACGAGGCCCTCAAATCCCCGATCAAGAACTTCCTCAACCATTTCCGTGCCGGGAACCTCACCTACTCGGTCCTTGCGGCGAAACAGATCGCGGTTTATCAGCCGGGTCCGATGACCCTCATCCTCGACGATACGGAGCGTATCGATTTTCCGAGGGTCTTCTTCGCGGCCATCATGAACCAACAATACCAGGGCGGCGGCCTCTGCCTCGTCCCGCACGCCGACCCCTCCGACGGGTACCTCGACGTCTTCGTCGGCGGGGACATTTCCCGCTTAAAGCTCGTCTGCATGCTCCCCGCTGCCTACTCCGGGAGGCACACGCACCTGAATTGCGTCCACTTCTTCCGCTGCAAAAAAGCAAAAATAATTGCAGACAAATCCCGTCCCGTCCATCTGGATGGCGAATCGGGAGGCATCCAGCGCTCCCTCAGTGCCGAAATCTGCCCCGTGAAGCTACGGGTGATTACGGGGTAGGAATTGGGAATTAGGAGTTAGGAGTTAGGAGTTAGGAGTTAGAGCTAACAGCTAAAAAGCACCCGCGCCAAACAAGTCCACACTTGTCTGGCGCGGGTGCTTTTTTCTTATTTCTTCGCCATCCGCTTGAAGCATTTGACAAGCTCGACCACCGGGATCACGCAGAGGCCGAGGGCGCCGGCGATGAGGAACTCGCGAAGGCCTACCGAGACGAAGCCGAAGGCATTTGCCAAGAACGGAACCTCCGCGACGAGGGTCGTCGCAAGGACCGCGCCAATCGCCGAGAAGATGAGGGACTTGTTGATTCCCTTAATCTGGAAAATGCTCATTTTCTGTGAGCGCATGTTGAAGGAGTGGAAAATCTCCGCGAAGGACATCGTGAGGAAGGCCATTGTCATGCCGTGGGCGCTGGTTTTAAACGACACGGCTCCTGTCTCGAAATACACGCCAACAAGGTAGGATACGAAGACAAGCGCGGCGACGAGGATGCCCTGGTAGAGGATGTCCCCGCCCATCCCGCCGGAGAAAATGCCTTCCTTCGAGTCGCGCGGCTTCCGCTGCATGATGTCCGGCTCGGCCTTCTCCGTCCCGAGCGCAAGCGCCGGGAAGGTGTCCGTCAGGAGGTTGATCCACAGAAGGTGCACGGGCTTTAGGATCGTGAAGCCAAGCAGCGAGGAGACGAAAATGGCCAGCACCTCGCTGAGGTTCGAGCCGAGGAGGAACTGGATGGCCTTCCGGATGTTGTCGTAAATCCGTCGGCCCTCCTCCACCGCGCCGACGATGGTCGCGAAATTGTCATCCGCAAGGACCATGTCCGCGACATTTTTCGTGACGTCCGTGCCCGTGATGCCCATGCCGACGCCGATGTCGGCGGCCTTGATCGAGGGCGCGTCGTTCACGCCGTCGCCGGTCATCGCCGTCACATACCCGGCCTTCCGCCATGCATTCACGATGCGTGTCTTATGCTCCGGCTGCACGCGGGCGTACACACCTATGTGCGGGAACCATTTCTCAAAGGTTGCGTCGTCCATCGCGTCGAGCACCGCCCCGCTGATCGCGCGGATGGGGCCAACGGGAGCTTTTGTGGTGGAACTGTCCAAAGTCCGTCCATCGCTGTTGCCGACAGCCTTCTCGGAGTTCGCAGCCGCTGCACCTGTACGGACGGAGGCATTCAAAGCCGCACCGTCATTTGCACGTCCAGACGTGCCTACGTTCTTCTTTCCCGTAAGCCCCGCGTCCGTAAGCGCCCGGACCGCCGCCTCGGGATCGTTCCGGAAGCGCTCCACCTCCTCAAAGCTGATTGGCGGAAGCTCGTTATCCAGGATGCCCAGCTCGCGTCCGATGGCCGCCGCCGTGTCCACATGGTCGCCCGTGATCATAATCGGTCGGATGCCGGCGTTCCGGCACTCCACCATCGCCGCCGCAACCTCCGGACGGATCGGGTCCTTCATTCCAACGAGGCCGACAAAGACAAGGTGCTCCTCCAGCGCCTCCGGGCTCGTGTCAGCCGGCATTTCCCGGTAAAAACGCTTGCCCAGCGCGAGGACACGCAGCGTCTGGTCCGCCATTTGCTTGTTCTTTGTAAGAAGCTCCGTGCGGTCCTTCGCCGTAATCGGGACGCATTTGCCATTTTTCAGAATCTCGTCGCAGCGGGCGATGAGGACGTCCGGCGCCCCCTTCGTGTACTGCACGAAGCTCTCGCCAAACGGATGGACCGTGGACATGAGCTTTCGGTTCGAGTCAAATGGTGCCTCCCCGAATCTTGGGTGTTCTTCCTTGAGTGCGGGCTTTTCGATACCAAGAGTATGCGCATAGGCCACTAGTGCAGCCTCCGTAGGCTCGCCGTTCACGCTCCCGTCCGCAAGAAGCTCCGCGTCGGAGCAGAGGGCCATGCCCGTGGCCGTTTCCTTCTCGTCGTCCCCGAAATGCTCGACGACGGTCATCTTGTTCTGCGTGAGCGTCCCGGTCTTGTCCGAGCAAATGATCTGGGCGCAGCCGAGGGTCTCGACCGCCGTGAGCTTCCGGATGATAGCGTTCCGTTTGGACATATTTGTCACGCCGATGGACAGGACGACCGTCACGACGGCCGCGAGGCCCTCCGGAATCGCCGCCACCGCGAGCGAGACCGCGATCATCAGGGAATTCATCGTCGCGTCGAGCGTAAAACCGCCGGCGCGGATCATTTGCGCGATGAAAACCACAACGCAAATGCCAAGGACAAGGAAGGTGAGGATTTTCGAGAGCTGGCTCAGCTTAATCTGGAGAGGCGTCTGCCCATCCTCCGCCTTAGCGAGCGCACCGGCAATCTTGCCGAGCTCGGTGTCCATGCCGGTCGCAGTCACGGCCAGCATGCCGCGGCCGTAGACCACGGTGCTGCCGGTGTAGGCCATGTTCTTTCGGTCGCCGAGAGGAACCGCCCCGTCCTTGTGCGGAAGAGCCGCCGTCTCCTTCTCGACCGGGACCGACTCGCCCGTGAGGGCGGCCTCCTCGACCTTGAGGCTCGCCGCGTCAATGAGACGCCCGTCCGCCGGCACCGCGTCGCCCGCTTCGAGGAGCACGATGTCGCCCACAACGAGGTCCTCGCTGTGGACCGTGACCATTTGCCCGTCGCGGAGCACCTTCGACGTCGCCGCACTCATTTCCTGCAAGGCCTCTATGGCCTTCTCTGCCTTGTTCTCCTGGTAAACGCCAAGGATGGCATTTACGATGACGACGGCCAGAATGATGATGACATCTGTAAAGCCCTCGCCCTCCACCACGGCCAACACCGCACTCACAGCGGCCGCCACGATGAGAATAATGATCATCGGATCCGTCATTTGCTCGAAGAACCGCCGGATGAGGGACTTTCCCTTGGCCTCCTCCAGCTTGTTTTTGCCATTTGTCGAAAGTCTCCGCTCCGCCTCCAGGGCCGAAAGACCCTCGGTGGTCGTATCCAGAGAGCGCAGAACCGCCCCTGTCTCCTCATCATAATAGTTTTGCATTATTAACTCCCCTTCTTTGAAAGAAGCAGTTCAAAGGAATCAGTTAAACCCATAGAACTTCTGCACGAGCTTGTACCCGGTCGTGGCAAATTTCCGTCCCGCATATCCCGGCAGATTCAGCATCCGGCCCAGGAACGAGTAACGGATTTTCCGGTACAGGTGCTTGTCCTTTTTCTCAAGGTACTCCCAGAGCTCCTTCCGCTGCGCGAGCGACTCGTCGGTGTTCTTCCGAAGGAGCAGAATCGTGCTCACGGACATCATGATTGACATATAGTGGATCAGGAAGTCTAGGTGGTTCTTCCTGCGCACAAGATCCGGACGGTACTCGTCAATCATCATCTTCGTGACGCGGAGCTGCTGGTCCATGCGGGTCAGCATGACCTGCTCGTTCACGCTTTGGTCGTCACGCCCGATGAAATAGCGGTAGAATTCCACGTTGAGGTAGTACATGGTCTTCACGTAGATCATCGGCTGGAAAGCGACGAGGTTATCCACGTAGAAGGTGTGCTCCGGCAGCTGCAAATGGCAGTCCCGAAGGAGCTGCGTGCGGTAGGTCAGGCTGTGCATCAGGACGTAGCGGTGGTTGTTCAGCGGCTTCAGGATGTCCTTCCAGCCGAAAATCTGGTTCTCCGGGAAGGAGCCGACGAAGCGCATCCCGTGCTTCTTCCTCGCCCCGACCTTCTCATAAAGGAAATTTGTGATAAGGGCGTCGAGCGGGATCTGCCCCGCCGAGACCTCTCGCAGGACGCGCAGCACCTCCATATAGGCATCATAATCGAGCCAGTCGTCGCTGTCGCAGACCTTGTAGTAGAGACCCTTCGCCTCGCGAAGACCCGTGTTCACCGCGCCGCCGTGCCCCTTGTTTTCCTGGTGGATGGCCCGCACGATGCCCGGATACCGCCGCTCGTATTCCTGTGCAATCGCAAGCGTGTTGTCCTTCGAGCCGTCGTCAATCACGAGCACCTCGACATCCTCCCCTCCCACCAGGGCGTGGTCGATGGCTTTCCGCATGTAAGCCTCAGAATTATAGCATGGAATCGCGACCGTCAAAATCTTCATAGCAAATCTTCCTTTCTCGTTTTTATCTTATTTTATTCTTTCCCTCGCCTAATCTCCAACAGCTCCGCATATTTTGCAAACGCCGATGGCAGGGCGTATTTTCTCGAGATCTCCTTCGGTTCCGCGAAGATCCAAGCCTGCTCAAACGGTGCCTTTTGCAATTCTGCCATCGAGGACTCTTGGGCAGACTGCAAAGCCTCACCTCTCTCCTCTCGCGGCGCGATCTTGAGTTCGTACGCCCGCATCCGCCACGTCAAATGCGAGAAGACATGTTTCGCCTCCGGCAGCTCCCGCACGGTCAGCACCAGAAAGCCCTTCTCCTCGATATAAGCAACCGCCCCGTCCGCATCCATCCAGCCTTCGCAGTTCGGGAATTCGTAGAGATTGCCAAGAAGCCCTCCCGCAGGCCGCCGCGAAACCGCGACATTTTCCCCGTCGCGGATGAGAAAGACCGTCCTCTCCTCGTCGCGGTGCTTCGTCTTCGCCCCGCGCACCGGAAAAGCCGTCTCCGAGCCCGCAAGATGTGCCTTGCAAATGCCCGAAAGCGGACATTTGTCGCATTCCGGCGGCACATTTGCCCGACAAATGCCCGAGCCGAGGTCCATAAAGGCCTGATTCAAAAGTCCCCAGGTCCCATCCGCCTCCGGGTACGCCGAAAGCAGCTCTTCACGCACGCGTTTCCTTACGGCATCCTTCTGTATATCCTCGGAAAACATGGAAAGCCGCGCATAAACGCGGAGTACATTTCCGTCAACCGCCGGCTCCGCCTCGCCAAAGGCGATGGAGGCGATAGCCCCGGAGGTGTACGCGCCGATTCCGGGAAGCTTGCGAAGCTCCTCCGCCGTCCTCGGCAGCTCACCGCCATGCTCCGCACAGATCACCTTCGCCGCCTTCTGGAGGTTCCTCGCCCGGCTGTAGTACCCGAGCCCTTCCCAGAGCTTTAGAAGCTCGTCCTCCGGGCATTCCGCAAGCGCCTGCACATTTGGCAGCGCGGCCACGAACCTCTCGTAATACCCGCGCACCGCCTCCACCCGCGTCTGCTGCAGCATGATCTCCGAAACCCAGATCCGGTACGGGTCGCCACAGCCCCGCCACGGCAGAACCCGTGCATTTTTATTATACCACAAAAGTAACGGCTTTACAAAAGAAGAGTCCATTGATATACTCCAAAAAGAGAAAAAAATTAGGAGGAACCCACCATGAAAGCATTCATTTTCGACGTTGACGGAACCCTCTGGGATTCCACTGATAAGGTCGCCATTTCCTGGCAAATGGCCTGTCGCGAGCGTGGGATTCCCTGCGACCATATCACCGGGGATCGCCTTAAGCGCGAGTTCGGCAAGCTCCTCCCCGACATCGGGTACTCCATCTTTCCGGACCTTCCGAAGGAGGAGGCCCTCCGCCTCACGGAGATTTGCTGTGACGTGGAGAACGAATACCTTTTGACAAATGGCCCCGCCCCCTATGCGGGCGTTCCGGAGCTATTTGCCGAGCTCTCCAAAAAAATGCCGCTTTTCATCGTCAGCAACTGCCAGGCGGGCTACATTGAGGCGTTCCTTGCAAGCACGGGCCTTGGCTCCTTTGTCACGGACCACCTCTGTCCGGGCGACACCGGCAACGCGAAGGCCGACAATATAAAGGAAATTATCCGCCGCCACCACCTTACGGACGTGGCCTACGTCGGTGACACCGCCGGGGACGCAGCCTCCGCGAAAGAGGCCGGGATTCCCTTCATTTTCGCCGCCTACGGCTTCGGCTCCGTGGCAAATGCGGCCGCCACCATCGACTCCCCGCTCGACCTCCTTCGTCTCGCCGACGCTAAATTGTAACATTATTCCTTCCAGAAAGGAGGCCACAAATGCCAGAAACATGGAAGAAAGAATTTGAGCTTCTTCTCATGCGCCGCTATCCGGTTCCGGAAGCCCTGCGAGCTTCCTCCGTCCTTCTCCCCGCCATCACAGACGATTTTCGGCAAATGCTCCAAAACGCCGAGCCAAATACGATGGTCCACGAGGAGTACAGAACCGAGGACGGCAAGACTGTCATCCATCTATACGGCAAGCGCATCCCGCATCCGCCCCGCCGCCACCATACCAAGGGCGGCCCCGACCACCTCATCATCCGCCGCCTCCTCGTGGAAGACTTCGAAGTCCGCCTCCCCGTCCTCCCCGACGGAACCCAGGGAATTCTGCTCTAACCATCGCCTACCCACGACAACGCAGCAATGGCGGAAAAATGAATGTCAAGAAGCTTCAAGACTTGTGTTACTATTCAGCTGACCCCCGATTATTTGTCATTCTGAGGAGCGCGTCCTTCGGACATCCCTGAATTGAATCGCCTACGGCGATGA
>CADCQU010000073.1 GCA_902803635.1 uncultured Lachnospiraceae bacterium
AGAAATAATCCAGTTATTCCTTGGCAATTTCTAAGAAAGGACATACACCATGCTCAAAATCGCAATCTACGGCAAGGGCGGCATCGGGAAATCCACGACCACCGGCAACCTCGCCGCCGCCTTTGCCTCTTTAGGAAAGAAGGTCATCCAGATTGGCTGCGACCCGAAGGCGGATTCGACGATCAACCTTCTCGGCGGGACTCCCGCCCCCTCCGTCATGGACTACCTGCGCGAGCACGACGAGGAGCCGGAGAGCCTCGGCCAGATCGTCCGCGAGGGCTTCGGCGGCATCCTCTGCATCGAGACCGGCGGGCCGACGCCCGGCCTTGGCTGCGCGGGCCGCGGCATCCTCACCACCTTCGCGCTCCTCGAAGACCTGGAGCTTTTTGAGACGGCAAAGCCCGATATCGTCCTCTACGACGTCCTCGGCGACGTCGTCTGCGGCGGCTTTGCCGCCCCCATCCGCGAGGGCTACGCCGAGGACATCCTCATCGTCACCTCCGGCGAAAAAATGGCCCTCTACGCGGCCAACAACATTTGCAAAGCGGTAAAGAATTTCGAGGACCGCGGCTACGCCTCCGTACGGGGCATCCTCCTAAACCGCCGCAACGTCCCCGGGGAGCGCGAGAAGGTCGAGGCCTTCGCGGCGGAGCACCATTTGCCAATCCTCGCAGACATCCCCAGAAGCGACGACATCCTCCGCTTCGAGGAGCTGGGCAAAACCGTCATCGAGGGTGACCCCACCCTCCCCGTCAGCCAGGTCTACCTCGACCTTGCGCGGACGCTTCTTAAGGAAGCGGAAAGAAACACATAATAAGTGTAAGCTCTGTGAAGCGCAATCCTTCCGACATCCCCGCATCGAAGAGCCTATGGCGATGCGGACAGATGAAAAGTGGCGAACAATGACAGTTCTTTCACAACGCTGAAATTATTCCAACTGTACGGTTGAACGCACGAAAAGGAATCATCTTCCATATTAGATGTTTGTCATTCTGAGCGAAGCGAAGAATCCCGTAAGCTTTTCGCTGCTTATAACGGGATTCTTCGGTGCTTCGCGCCTCAGAATGACAGAAAACGTTACATTGCGGGCTAACCATACAGGTAGAAATTATTTCTGCGTAATTTGAACCGTGAACAAAACACCTATCTGCTGAACAAGGAGGTTTCCCATGCCCCTGCCGAATGAAGCCATCTACACGATTGATTATATCGAATCTCTCCCCGAGGGCACACGTGCCGAACTCATCGACGGAATCGTGTACGATCTGGCCGCGCCCTCTGGAACGCATCAGGCACTTCTTATAAACATTGCCACAGATATCATGAACCATATTCGCAAGAATCACGGCAAGTGCATGGTATTTCCGGCCCCGTATGCGGTCTATCTGAACGATGATGACTACACCTATCTTGAGCCTGACATCTCCGTCATCTGTGACCACGGCAAATTAGATGAAAAAGGCTGTCATGGTGCTCCGGACTGGATTCTTGAGATCGTAAGTCCTTCCAGCCGTTGGATGGATTACGTGGTCAAGCTTGCAAAATACCAGGCGGCCGGCGTCCGCGAGTACTGGATTGTGAATCCTTCGAAAAATACCGTCCGTGTGTTTGACTTTGTAGGAAACGAGACAGAGGATTACCATTTTACGGACTCCGTCGCCTCCGCCGTCTTCCCGCACCTTCGTCTGCGGCTCGGCGACTACGAATAACTCTTTGCAGAGGTAACCAAATGGCAAAGCAAGCATTTTCGATTACGGCAAATGAACTCGCCGCGCTTGGCCGGGAGAATATTCCTGACGAGCTCTTATCCGCGCGGCACCTCATCTACAGCTCCCCCGCGACGCTCGCGTTCAACTCGCCGGGCGCGGAGGGCTTCGGCGTCAAACGCGCCGGCCTCACCGTCCCCGGCTCCGTGATGCTCGTCATCTCGCCGGGCTGCTGCGGCCGCAACACCACGCTCCTCACCGAGCGCCGCGAGTACGACGGGCGGTTCTTCTTCCTCCTCATGGACGAGACCGACATCGTGACCGGACGGCATTTGAAAAAAATCCCGAAAGCCGTGCAGGAGGTCGTGGCGGCCTGCGAAACGCCGCCCTCGGTCGTCATGCTCTGCATCACCTGCGTCGACGCCCTGCTCGGGACGGACATGGACCGCGTCTGCCGCAAGGCCCAGGAGGCCGCCGGCCTGCCAGTCCTGCCCTGCTACATGTATGCCCTGACACGCGAGGGCCGCACGCCGCCGATGGTGGCCGTTCGCAAGACCCTCTATGCGCTCCTCGAAAAGCGCAAAAAGCGCGGCACGAGCATGAACCTCCTCGGCTCGTTCACCCCCTACCAGGACGACTGCGAGCTCTACGAGATTCTGCGCGGCCTCGGTCTCAAAAACATCCGGGAAATCTCCCGGTGCGAGACATTTGACGAATATTTGCAAATGTCCGAGGCGAATTTCAACCTGGTTCTGAACCCAGAATCGCGCCTCGCCGCACAGGACATGGAAAAGCGCCTTAGCATTCCGTGGATCGAGCTTGCCCGTGTCTATCAAATGGACAAGATCCACCGCCAGTATGAGCTTCTGGGAACCACCCTCGGAATCCCGATCGACGATTCCCCCTACCTTGCAGAGGCAAATGCCGCCATCGAGCGTCTCCACGCCCGCCACGGCGGGAAGCGCATTTGCGTGGGTGAGTGGCTCAATGCGGATGCCTTCGAGCTTTCCCTTGCCCTTCTCCGCTACGGCTTCCGCATTCCGGAGATTTACGGAACTGTGACCGCCGCGAATTTCGTGTATATCCGGCGCATCGCGGAGCTCTCCCCCGAAACGCGCATCTACTCCAACCTTTCGCCGACCATGCTCCACTTTGGTATCTCGGCAAATGCCACCGACCTCACACTTGGCAAGGACGCGGCCTACTACCACCCCGGCGTGCCAAATGTCCCCTGGAACGAGGAGGTGCAGCCCTTCGGATATCGGGGGTTGGTGCATTTGTTAGAAGAAATAGAAAGGAAGCTGCCATGAAAGGTCTCATCAAATATCTCGCCCCCTTCGCGCCGGATCAGTCGGGAGCCACGGGAGTTCTCTATGGCCTCGGCGGCCTTCTCGTGGTCTGCGACGCCGGCGGCTGCACCGGAAACATCTGCGGTTTCGACGAGCCGCGGTGGTTTTTGCGGCAAAACAGCCTTGCTGTATCCGATTCTTCCACCGAGGAAATATCTGCTACAGCAAGAGGGTCTGCATACATTGAAAATACCGGCAATTCCACCGACGCAAGTCCCGGCATCATCCTGAGCGCCGGCCTCCGCGACATGGACGCGATTCTGGGGCGCGACGAGCAGCTCATCGCAAAGCTCCAGCTTGCTGTGAAACAGCTCGGCTCCCCCTTCGCGGCCCTCATCGGAACGCCCGTCCCGGCCGTCATCGGCACGGACTACGCCGCGCTCCGGCGCATGGCCGAAAAACGCTGCGGCCTGCCCGTCCTCGGCCTCCCCTGCACCGGAACCGGACTTTACGACGAAGGAGAGGAAATTGCCTACCTCTCTCTTTTCAAGAGATTTTTGGAAAGCAGAACCGAAAAGGCATCTCCCTCCTTCGCAAGTGCCCACAAGGCTTCAGTTGCGCAACCAGAAATTGTCCCCGGCCGCCTCGGCATCCTCGGCGCGACGCCGCTGAACCTCTCTACGGCAACGCCCTCCGAACGTCTTCGCAAGGCCCTCGGCACAAACGACCTTCTCTGCTACGGAGCCTCCGGCGGACTTGCGGCCATTGCCCTCGCCCCCACGGTGGAGAAAAATCTCGTCGTCGCCCCCTCCGGCCTTGCCGCCGCGAAATATTTGCAGAAACGCTTCGGCACGCCCTACGAGGTCGCCTGCCCGCTGCTTCCCGAGGATTTTGCGGAAAAAGCAGCATCGCTTGCAGGAAAGCGCGTCCTCATCCTCCACCAGCAGGTTCTGGCAAATGAAGCCCGCAAGGTTCTTGCCACCCTCGGCTGCACCGATGTCACCGTCGCCACCTTCTTCCGCCTCGAAAAAGAGCTGTCAAATGCCGGCGACCTGCATTTGACAGAGGAGGGCGACCTTGCCGACCTCCTTGCAAATGGCGGTTTCGAAGCGGTCATCGGCGACCGCTACCTCTCCCGCTGCTGCCGGACATTTGCCGGAGAGTGGCTCCATTTGCCGCACTTCGCCGTCTCCGGGGAGTGTGCGGATATCTAAAAACAATTCGAAGGGGGACTCCGTGACAAACGTACATGAAACAATTCCAACTAAAAGAATCCGCCTCTTCGGCATCGTCCAGGGCGTCGGGTTCCGGCCCTTTGTGAGCCGCATCGCGGACCGCAGCGGCATCCGTGGGAGCGTCGCCAACAAGGGCTCCTACGTGGAGGTTTTCGCCCAGGCCGACAATGGCCCGATGGCCGCTTTTCTGGAAGCCCTCGAAAAGGAGACGCCGGAGCGCTCTGTCGTTTTAAAAACCGAGGTCGAGAACTGCGAGCGGCCGCCCTTCGAGAGCTTCGAAATCATCGAGAGCGAGAAGGAGGCCGGCGACATTTTCGTCTCCCCGGACATCGCGACCTGCGACAAATGCAAGCGCGAGCTCTTTGACCCCTCGGACCGACGCTATCTGCATCCTTTCATTAACTGCACCGCCTGCGGCCCGCGCCTCACGATTCTCGACTCCATGCCCTACGACCGCGTGCGGACCAGCATGGGCGA
>CADCQU010000074.1 GCA_902803635.1 uncultured Lachnospiraceae bacterium
AGACGGGGGAAGCTACGATGAGATCGTCAAGGCGTTGGAGAGGGGAGGCTATGAGAAGACAAATGGCGGGGGCCTTCGAAGCGGTAAGACGATCGTGACCATTGGCTTCTCCGCTATCTTTACCCTAAAATATGATACCAGGGAAAATGCCTGGTACCTGCAGGAATTTGCCTTTGGGGCAAATGCCTCCTTTGTCGTTAAGTACGATATCCGGCTTGCTGTCTGTCCCCTCGTCTACGGCTATGTCTCGCTTAATATATCGGGTACGGTTACCACCGGCGGGACCTTCCAGCGCACCGTCGTCGAAGGAGACTACCCCATTGTCGCCAAGGGGGCGGCAAAGACCCTGAAGAAGGGGGAAAAAGTAGAGTTTGATACGCCGTATATCAATGCCAACATCAATTTTAACGGGAAAATCTATATCAAGACGGATGCCGTCTCCGGTGAGAAGGTGAACAACGGCTTCCTTACGTCCCGGGGCGGCAGCGAGCGGCAGCTGCAGTTTAAGAGCACGACATACAGCATGTGCTTTGATAAAGAGCGGACGACCCGCCACATCACCATCGTGGCCCTTGCGGATACGACGATCAACTATCTCAACACCATTGAGAGCATCAAAAGCGAGCTTGTGTGGAGCGGCGTGAAGGTCGCGCCCAAGATTCAGGGCGAAATCGGCGTCGGCGCCGGCGTGGAAGGCCTCAAGGTGGAGGCCTTTATCAAGACCGTGATCTCGGCCAACTTCATTTTTGGCCAGCTCCAGAAGGACGGAAGCAGAAAGGCTTTGGCCGTTGACAGCGCCAGCTTCAGTCTCAGCCTTGCCTTCCGGGCGGTGCTCCTCATGATGAGCTGGGAAATGGACGCCGTCGGTGTCCAGGCAAAATATGACGGCAAGGAAGACAAATGGACGGCCGAGTATATCCTGTTCGGGAAGAGCCATCCACTCGAAAACGGCAGGGGCCTCGCCGGAGCGGGGGACGATGCGGAGGAGCATTTGCCGAAAGCCCTCGACAGGACCCAGACCATTTACTCGTCGCAGTCCTCAAATAGCGCTTCGGGTGGCCTGCTCCGGGCCTACAAGCCCGACGATCCCGCCGTCCCCTTCCAGCTCTCCGGCTACAACAGCTCCGCGGAGGCCTTCCGCCTTGCGGACGGGCTGGAGCTTGGCTGCGACTACCGCGTGGTCACGGCAAATGGCGCGAACTACGTGGTGTACACGATTGGCCGGCCAAATGGCCAGGGGATGGATACCACGATGCTCGCGCTCTCCCGCCTGGTGCTCTCCGGGGAGGGCTACGGGCAGAACGAGGGGAAGCCGGAGGAGGACCTCGGCGACGGCCTCGGGCTGGTCAACCCCCTTGACTGGGAGGAGGTTACGGGAGCAGATGGGAAGACCTACCAGGTCGTCAAGGCCCCGGATGACCGGAGTAAGACGCCGTACATCCTTGTGGACCTTGCGGACGACGGGCAGGGCACTCTTGTGGACGATGGAACTGGAGACCTGGAATTTGACGTGAAGGTCATCGGCGATAAGATTCATGTCGCCTGGGTGAGCTATGCGAAGCCGGAGCCGGCTCCATCCGCAGACACAAGGACCGTGGTGCAGACCGCCGCCAAAAACACCGTCGTCCGACAGGCCGCATTTGACGTGACGAAGAAGGAGGGCTTCTCGCAAGCGGTGAATCTGAGCGACCCCGAAGGCGGAGCCGCCGTCTATTTGCCGAGAATCGTCGATGGAAGCTGCACGGCATTTGTCAGGGCAAATCATGTGGACGAGGCAAGGCGGGCGGAGCTCGTGGCAAAGTACGTGGAGAAGCTGAACGGCCTTGGCTACTACGAGGACCAGGGAAGCGAGGCTGGCCGTGCCATTTTCGAATACCGCCGCACGCTGTATGAGAATGCCCTGGACTACAAGGGCGAGACGAGCACGCTCTGCATATCCGGGAATGGAAATGTCTCGGAGTTTACGACCCTGGGAGGCAGCGAGACCGGCTACGCGTCGGAGGAGCCAATCGCCCCAATTGAGAAGCTGGCATTTTTCGAAACAAAGAAGGCAAATGGGGGGACCGACATTTACGCGGCCTACACCACCTGGGGGGAGGACCTTAATTCCGACGACCTGGCAAATGTATCGGCGCTCTATTTGACTTCCTTTGCGGAGTCGGGCGAGGCGGAAGGCACTCTTGTCTCTCCCTATGGCCATGCGGCTGTCTCCTCAGCCTTGCTGAACGGGCAAAAAGAGAACGATACGCTCTCGGTGTACCAGCGGAGGACGTCCGATGTGGATACGCCGGGCCAGACGGTGGAAACCCTCCTGTTTGTCGGGCAGGGCGGAAAGGTCTTCCTTATCCCGGCGGATCGGATTTCGGCCTATCTTGCGTCGAAGGGTACGGGAGAGATCCTTGAAAAGACGGTCTTCTCAGGAGGCGACGGGGTCGAGCGGACGGGCTTTGCCTTTGGCGAGGACGGCAACGGGGACCTTGTGGCCGTCTATGTCTCTACAGTGGAGAACACGACCAATACCGGGCTCTTCCTCAGCACCTTTGACACTGCGGAAAGAACCTGGGGCGCGGGGACGATCCTTGCGATGCGCCACATGGACGTCCGCGAGGACGCGGCGAAATATAATTGGACCGATGAGGAGACGACACAGGCCTACCTGGGAGAACTCTCGGGTTACAGCGATGCGGAGGGGCAGGGCAAGGGAGGCATGGACCAGTTCCAGTTCTCCAACCTGCAGATCGCGCTGGGCAAAAAAGCCGATCCGACAGGGGATCAGGCGACGGACCTTACAAATGCCAATACGACCCTGACCATCCTGACACAGGGGATGCTGCGGTACCTCTCCTATGAGGAGGCGGCGGGCGAGCGCTTCCTGGTCTCTGGCGCCGAGCCTTACGAGGGGGCCACGCTGAAGGAGGGACTGGGTGTCTACGCCATCAGCTATGGCGTGGGGCAGCAGCGCGTCGGGGAGGCCAGCCTCTCCTTCGTGAACGAGCAGTTTACGGCGGGTTCCATCCTGACCGCCAACCTGTCCTTTGTGAATACGGGGGATGTCGGCATTCGCGGCTCCAAGGATGCTCCCATCACCGTCACGCTCAGCGTGGACGGGGACGGGCTTCCCAACAGCAAGCTGGCAACCTGGGAGGTTACGGAGAATATCTACTCCGGCCGGAAGGTGGAACTGAGCGGCGATTTCACCCTTCCCGCCACCCTTCCCGAGAATGCAGGCTTCTGCCTCAACGTCAGCGAGGATACATCCTACGCCGAGAATCCCTATTCCGCCGCGCTCCGCGACATTTATACGATCAAAAAGCTGCCGGAGCTTGGCTTTGAGGATTCCACCATGGCGCTCTCCCGGCAGGATAACGGGGAGCTTGCCCTGGACGAGGGGGGGAATGTCCTTCTCGACATTGACCTCTTTGTATGCAACAGGGGGACGGAGGATGCCGGTAACGTGTACCTGCAGTTCTCCTACGGCACCCATGATCCGAAGCTTGCCTCCAAGGTGCAGGAGCTTGTGGATGGGAGCGAGGATTGGAACGATGTAATCTACCGTCCTCTCGATATTAGCGGCCATACCCTGACAGTCGGCGAGGAGGAGCCGCTGCTTTTACGGCTCTTTACCGCGAGCGAGAACGACCCTTCGAGGGGCATCTTCTCCCTGGGTGGCGTCCGCGCGGGTTACGGGCGGCGCGTCCGAGGCACCATCGCGGTTCCGGCAGCTGTCTTCACCATGTTTGGGGAGGACAGGGACAAGGGGACGGCCGGCTCCCTGCTGCTTGTCGCGGAGATTTTCAGCGATAAGGACGCGGTGGCGACGGACGAGTTCGGCCTGGATGCGTCGGACCACGGGGAGTATGACGGCGACAACAACCGCTTTACGTCCACGATTGAGCACACGACGGCCTTTGCCATCCCGAAAAACCTTGAAGTGCCGGTGGGGACGCAGCTTCGGCTCCCAGTGTTCTTCGCCAGCACGCTGGGCGGCAAGGCTCCGGAGATCAGTGTCGCCGAGATGACGGACCGCGAGGAGGAGAGCGAGGAGTCTTCCGAGCTTCTTACGGACATCCTCAACTGGAAACAGAAGAACTACCAGAATGGCCAGGGACGGGGCACGCTGATCCTGCGCGGCGCGAAGACGGGCAACAGCTACATCCGCATCCTGGACGAGAAGACAAATGCCTACCAGGATATCGCCGTCACGTTTACCGACGAGGCGGAGGGACTCGATATCATCAACACAAATACCCTTTTCACCTTCTATGACAAGTCGGGCAAGGAGGTGACCGGGAGCGGGGAAGCCTGGACGTTCCGCGACCATGTAGATTCCTGGAGAAACAACGAGAAGCCGCTTGGCGGAACCATTTCCTATGGCAGCAAGGGGTCGTACATCCAGTTTACAACCGAGGCGGAGAGCATCGCCCTGGATTTCCACGGGAAAATCCGCGTTAACTGCGACCATCCTGACTTCGACACGGTTATCCTCGAGGACGAGGGGCAGCTTGCCTGGATCGATCTTGGGGACAATCCGGACAGTGAGCCGCATATCGTGCGGATCACGGTTCTGGAGGAGCCTGCCGCGGGAAGCATGGACAGCGGCGCGCAATTTGACAGGCTGATTGAGCATTATCACGGCAAACTGATTGACAAGGACGCCTGGGAGGAATCCGGGGAGCTGGACCTTATCTGGGGGAGCAATTTCCCGGAGGCCGGGAGCCTGAAGGCGGGCGAGGTATTTGACACGACCGTCTACGGAGTCGTCGAGGGCATCCTTTCGACCGATGCAAATACCTACGTCACGTGCGAGGGCGACCATGTCGAGGCGCTCTCCGGCGAGACCACCGAGTGGGGCGACTATGGGCAGGTGTATCAAATGAATGTGCGCTTCTCCGGGAACGGTCCCGCGACCTTCACGGTGCAAAACGACAAATGCGATTCCTGCCAGTATACGGTGGATGTGGACTGGTGGGAGCCCTGGGCTTCGGGCTTCAACCTGGCCGGAGACCCGGCCTACGAGCTCTACGCGCAGGAATACCCGGAGCTTCCCGAGATGATTGAGAAGTCCGGGGCGGCGACGCCCGGAAGCCCCGTTGTCCCGGTGGATAACCAGTGGCTCCATGTGAAACCCGACACGGGAGGGGAATTTGTCACGGTGAGCATTGACGAGGATGCCCCGGCCGAGAGCTTTACGGTCTGGGTCGTGGATTATGAGGAGTATCTGGAGACAGGGAGGCTTCCGGAGGACGGGGCCGTCACGCTTTTGCGCGGCGGAAGCATTGACATCCCGGTCAAGCCGGACAGCACGGTGCTCGTGACGGCGGAGGCGGTGGAGAAGGGAACAGATTCCGAGCTTGCCTATACGATTACCAGAAATGACGGGACGGTGGAGACCTACAACGCGGGCGACGTGCGCGAGCACAATTCAATCGTGCTCAGCGTCAAGGGAGAGCTTCCGGAGTTCAAGGCCCAGTCGCTCATCCTCACCGGGCAGATCGGCGTGAACTTCTACATGAACCTGCCAAAGCTTAGCGGGGTGGACTACGAGGAGAGCTACGTGGAATTTACGGTCTCCGGAGAAAAGACGAAGGTGGCATTTGACAAAAATGCAAAGAACAAGGACGGGAAGTATTACCGGTTTACCTGCTTCGTCAACTCCGTGCAGATGGCGGACCGCATCAAGGCGGTGTACCATTATGCCAGATATGGAGAAGAGCGGGAGGTGGAGGCGACGTACTCCGTCCGGCAGTATGTCGAGGATTTCGAGGCGCAGGGCGGCTTTGGTGAGAAGGCCACGGCCCTCGTCCACGCGCTCGCCGATTACGGCCACCACGCGCAGCCGTTCCTCTCGGCCCTCCGCAACTGGACGATCGGGATGGAACATAAGGAGATGGACCTCTATTATATAGGAAGCTACTCGGACGATGCTTTGGCAAATGCACGGGAGGACCTTAAGAGCCGGAGCTTTACCGTCAAGAGGGCTTCGGACATCGCCGGGGCTGCCTACTCGCTCCACCTCGACTCCGGGACGGGCATATACCTCTACTTTACCCCGGTGAAGGGCTACAAGGGGGGCGTTTCCGCGACGGTGGACGGCAAGACGTGCGCGGTCGAGAAGCTCTCCGACGGGCGGTACCGGGTTAAGATTTCCGACATCGCCGCCCACAAGCTCGGCAAGACCTACAAGGTGGTACTAAAGACCAAGGCCGGCAAGACGACCGGGGAGGTCTCCGTGCTCTCCTACATAAACGACGCCTTAAAGAACGTGAAGGACGAGGACAAGAAAAACGCCATGCTCGCCCTCTACCGCTACTACGTGGCGGCGGAGGCGTACCTGGAGTAAGGCTACTCCTCTTGCCTTCCCCTTTTGAGGATATGGAAACGAAAACAGCTTCGGTGCTCCTCTTGCCTCCCCCTCCAGGGGGAGGTGTCACGGCGAAGCCGTGACGGAGAGGGGCCAGGCGGCGGGGACACTACGCCGGGAACACAGCAGAAATAGCAACAAAAAAAGCAGTAGGAGGCCACATGCAGGCATGTGGTCTCCTACTTTTGTAGTGTCAGACCGTCATTCGCACGCGACGTGAAGACGGTTCATGGGGGAAGATTGGACTTATGGCAGATGCTCCCGCAGCACCCCTGTCCTGCGGATGCGGTTGCTTAGCACATAGGCGAGAAGGAGCTTCAAGGCATCCGGCAGAAGGAAGGGCAGGACGCAAAGTGAGATGGCCGCGCCGAAGGACATGGGAGTGGTTCCGGAGGAGCCGACTGCCACGAACCATGCCGTTCCTAGGATGTAGGCGAGAATGAGTCCGAGAGAAAGAGCCAATATTTGCCGGACGGGCCGACGGAGGGGCAGGCGTTCGAAGAGGCAGTAGACGAGCCCGCAGGCGACAAAGCCAAGGAGGTAGCCCCCGGTCGGTCCAAAAAGGCGGCCCACCCCTCCGGTGAAGCCCGAAAAGACCGGCAGGCCAATCGCACCGAGGAGGAGGTAGGCCAGGATGGCCAGCGTCCCGCGCTTCCCGCCAAGGATAAGGAGCGCAAGGAAGACCCCGAAGGTCTGCAGGGTAAACGGAACTACTGTCGGGATGGTAATCCACGAAAATACTGCAAGAAGGGCTACAAAAAGCCCAATCTGGGCAAGGTCCCTTGTGGTAAATGTCTGCCGTTTCGCCTGATTTTTTGGCATTTTCATAGCTGCCTCCTTAAAATGAGATGAGGCTGCCGCACGCAGCCCTCCGGCTTTGAAATAAGGTCTGTGTCTGCAAGTGATGTCTGCGATAGCCGGTTGTTCGAAGGCCGGATGCGACAGCCCTGATATAAATTAGCACAAGGGAAGAAGAATGTCAAATATAAATAGAAATAACTTTACAATTAAGATGGTTACCGTTACTATTCAGGCGGCCCCGTAAAAAGGCCGTTCCACCTCATGAAAGACAATGTCATTCTGAGCGAAGCGAAGAATCCCGTAAGTTTTCTCGC
>CADCQU010000075.1 GCA_902803635.1 uncultured Lachnospiraceae bacterium
CCTGTACTACGGGCCGCGCCTCGTGGATACGGCCGGGATGGAGCAGGCGTTCTGCCTGAACGAGTTTCCGTTTTCACCGGCGGTCAACGAGCCTGACAAGGTCCGTTTCACGCAGATTTTTCCATATGAGTACGGCTGCTTCGGGACGGGGGACTACCGCGAGGCGTGCCTTGACGTGGCAAATGCCCACGGGATGCGGGGCGTGGAGCTCTCGTTCCGTTCTTTTGAAGTAATCCCGGGAAAGGTGGCTTTGGTGCATTTGCCGCATACAAGAGGGGACGAGGGCTGCTGCGATACGCTGGACGTTCTGATGGCGGACGATGCCCTCGGGCTTGACGTGCATCTACTGTATACGGTTTATAAGGATTTGGACGCGATTGTAAAGAGCGTTAAGGTGGTGAACCGCGGCGAGGCTTCCGTCACGCTAAGGCGGGTCCTGTCTGGGCAGCTTAATTTGGAGTTGGAGGCCCAGGAAATTCTGACGCTCCACGGCTCCTGGGGGCGGGAACGCACCATCACGCGGCAGCCTCTTAGGACGGGTTCCGTCACGGCCGAGTCGCTGCGAGGCATTTCCAGCGCCGAGGATTCCCCGTTCCTCGCGATCCTTGCGCCCGGAACGACGCAGACCATGGGAGAGGCGTGGGGGATGAGCCTGATTTATTCCGGCAACTTCCTCGCGAAGGCGCAGGTCGACCAGAACGGCCGTCTCCGCTGCGTGATGGGCATCCACCCGGAGACATTTTCCTGGAGCCTTGCGCCGGGCGAGTCCTTCCAGTCGCCGGAGGTCGCCCTCGTCTATTCGGCGGAGGGGCTTGGGCAAATGACCCGCACCTACCATGACCTGTATCGCAGCCATCTCATTGAGAAGCGGTGGCTCACCATGGACCGTCCGATCCTGGTCAACAACTGGGAGGCGACGGAAATGCATTTTGACACGGATGTCCTCATCGGCTTTGCCAGGGCGGCGAAGGAGGTGGGGCTTGACATGCTGGTCATGGACGATGGCTGGTTCGGGCACCGCGACGACGACACCTCCTCCCTGGGCGACTGGTTCGTGGACGAGAAGAAGCTCCGTGGCGGGCTTGCAAAGCTCGTTGAAGAGGTCAACGCGATGGGGCTTAAGTTCGGCATCTGGATCGAGCCGGAGATGGTCAGCGAGGATTCGGAGCTGTTCCGCGCCCATCCGGACTGGCGGTTCGAGCTACCCGGTCGGAAGCCGGGCGCGATGCGGAAGCAGTACGTGCTGGACCTTACGCGGCCCGAGGTCTGGGACGGCGTGTACAGCCAGCTCCATGCCACCCTCTCCTCGGCAAATATCGCCTACGTCAAATGGGACATGAACCGGCATTTGTCGGATGTGGGGTCGCTTCTTCGGGATGCCGTCGGGCAGGGAGAGCTCCTGCACCGCTACGTGCTGGCAGTCTATCGGATGCAGGAACAGCTCCTGAAGGATTTCCCGGACCTGCTCCTCGAAAACTGCTCCTCCGGCGGCGCCCGGTTTGACGCGGGCATGCTGTTCTACAGCCCGCAGATCTGGACAAGCGATGATTCGGACGCTATTGAGCGGCTGTCAATCCAGGAGGGGACGTCGCTCGTCTTTCCGCTGTCCACGATGGGGGCTCATGTCTCGGTCTGCCCGAACCAGCAGACCGGAAGGAGCGTGCCCTTCAACACAAGGGCCAAGGTCGCCATGGCGGGAACCTTTGGCTATGAGATGGATGTCCGTAACATGCTTCCGGAGGAGAAGGCGCAGATCCCCGGTCAGGTGGAGCTGTTCCGGAGGGTACACCCGGTCGTCCGGGAGGGGAATTATTACAGAATCGCCTCGTTCCGGGAGAACCATTCCCATGACTGCTGGATGGTCGTAAAAAAGGACCGGTCGCTTGCGTTTATGACCTTTGTGCAGGTGCTGGCTACGACGAACCGGCCGGGGATGCGCGTGCGGATGCAGGGCCTTGACCCGGAGGCGACCTACGAGGTGACCTGCGACTATGCCGGCGCGCTTGCCACGAGCAACGGGCAGTCGTCGACGGACGAGGCGACCGGGACGCTCCGGAAGCTGGGCCGCTTCAACGGCGACACTCTGATGAAGCAAGGCATCATCGTCCCGAGGGTCCGGGGGGACTACCAGGCGCTCCTGTACGAGGTTAAAAAGGTATAACCAATATTTCTATAATTTCTCCCCCTAAGGGGGGAGGCAAGGGAAAGTACAACCTCTAAACACCCTCTAAAAACTTTATAAACAAAATTACTCTAAACAGTTGCGGATTTTTTTATTTTGCTCTACAATAAAACGGAAATTCGTTTTCTATTTCTTTACTAAAATGTTATTGCACATGGAGGTCAAAACATGAGTAATACACAAAGTGCGGCGGCCGGCCGGGTGAAGGCCCTGCTGGACGCGAACAGCTTCGTCGAGATCGGTGCCGGGGTGAAGGCCCGCAGCACGGATTTCGGGCTCTCCGCCAAAGCCGAACCGGGCGATGGCGTCATCACCGGCTACGGCACGGTGAACGGGAGCCTCGTCTACGTCTACAGCCAGGACGCGGCGGTCCTCGGCGGGTCGATCGGCGAGATGCACGCCCGGAAGATCGGGCGCATCTACGAGCTCGCCCGCAAGATGGGCGCGCCCGTGGTCGGCTTCCTTGACTCCACCGGTGTCCGCATCGAGGAGTCCGTGGATGCCCTCGACGCCCTCGGCTCCATCTACAACGCCCTCGTCACGGGCAGCGGCCTCATCCCGCAGATTGCGGTTGTCGCCGGCAGCTGCGGCGGCGGCCTTGCCTTCATCCCGGCCCTCTCGGACTTCGTCTTCATGACCGACAAGGCCGCGCTCTCCGTGAACTCCCCGGATGCCGTCGAAGGCAGCAGCAAGGACGTTCTGGACGTCTCCGCCCCCGCCTACCAGGCAGAGCAGGGCAACATTGACGTGTGCGGGAGCGAGGAGGAGGTCCTCGCCGGCGTGCGCGAGCTCCTTTCCTTCCTTCCGTCCAACAACGAGGACGGCGCCGAGGAAATCCCCTGCAACGACGACCTCAACCGCTCGACGGGCGCGCTTTCGAGCCTGACAAATGACGCGGCCGAGCTGGTGAAGGTGGTCGCGGACAACGGCATTTTCTTCGAGACCAAGAAGACCTACGGGAAGAACATGGTGACGGGCTTCGTGCGTCTTGCGGGCGCCACCGTCGGCGTGGTCGCCAACCGCGGCGTGAAGGAAGTCATTTGCGGAACCTGCGCGAAAAAGGCCGCCGACTTCATCCGCTTCTGCGACGCATTTGACATCCCTGTCCTTACATTTGCCAATGTCGCCGGCTTTGCCCGCCATGAGAGAAATGAAAACCTTCTCCCGAAGGCCGCCGCTCGCCTCCTCTCGGCCTACACAAATGCGACCGTTCCGAAGGTGACGGTGGTGACGAAGAAGGCCCTCGGCAGCGCCAGCATCCTCATGGGTTCCCGCGCGGCCGGTGCGGACGTCGTCCTTTCCTGGCCGGACGCCACGATCGGCGCGATGGATCCGAAGGCTGCCGGCAAGATTCTGGCCGCCGGACAGGATGCCGCCGCCATGCGCAAGGCCTCGGAGGCCTATGGCGCCCTTCAGGCAAATGTTGCTGCCGCTTCGGCGCGTGGTTTCGTTGACACCGTTATCGACGAGGCGGACACTCGGAAGTTCGTGATCGGTGCGCTGGAGATGCTGTACTCCAAGCGGGAGGAGCGTCCGGCCAAGAAGCACGGGACGATCTGAAGAAAGGCGGCACTCATGAGAAAAATGAAAAGATTGCTGGCCGTGCTTCTCCTGGCCGTGCTGACCGTCTTTGTGGCGACCGGCTGCGAGAAGACCGCCTCCCAGAAGGAGGAGGAGGCCATGGAGAATATCCGGGCCATGAATCTGGCTACCATCGAGAACCTTGCCCAGAACCAGATCGCGCCGGTGTTCACGCAGTTTACCTACGACCAGTTCGCGGCCGTGAAGGAACAGGGCGGCACCGTGTTCGGACCGCTCTTTGACAACGACATCGGCACCCGCTGGAAGGCCTTTAACGATGCCCACGGGATTGCGAAGACCGCCAACGTGGACGAGGTCATGCGGGACGGCTATGAGTATACCGCCAGGATCATCCTGACGGGCGAGGACGACGTGCAGGAGGCCCTGACCATCACCTTCGATGAGGAGGGAACGCCCTACAAGTCCATCCTTCAGGCGTACTCGGACGATTCCAAGGAGACGCTTGGCTCGAAGATCGCCACCGCCGGCGGCAACACCGTGACCGGACTTCTGGTCGTGTTCTGCGTGCTGGTCCTGCTGTGCCTCATCATTTACTGCTTCAAATTCCTGCACCGCGAGCCGACGCCCCCCACGAAGAGGGAGGCGGCCCCCGCGCCTGCGGCTCCCGCCCCGAAGGCGGCCGCTGCGGCTCCCGCGGCTGTGACTGCCCCGGAGAATGACCCGGCGCTCATCGCCGTCATCGCCGCCGCGATCGCCGCGGCCGAGGACAAGCCGGTGGAAGGCTTCGTGGTACGGAAGATTAAGAGGATATCCAATACGAAAAGGCGCTGAAGGCGCGCATCATAAGCAAAAGGAGAAATTACAATGAAAAACTATACGATTACTGTAAATGGCGTCGCCTACAGCGTTACCGTTGAGGAAGTGGCCGCCGGCGCGGCTACCGTGGCTGCTCCGGTCGCGGCTCCCGTGGCTGCCCCCGTTGCGGCTCCGGCTCCTGCGGCCGCCGCTCCGGCCGTGCAGGGAAGCGCGGGCTCGGTGGAAGTGACCGCCCAGGTCCCGGGCAAGGTCTTCAAGCTCGTCGCCTCCGTCGGCCAGGCCGTCAAGGCCGGCGACACCGTCGTCATTCTCGAGTCCATGAAGATGGAAATCCCGGTCGTCGCCCCGCAGGACGGCACCGTTGCCAGCATCAACGTCTCTGCCGGCGCTGCCGTCGAATCCGGTGACCTTCTGGCTACCCTGAACTGAATGGAGGGCTTCCATGAATATTCTTGACACGCTGTCAAATCTCTTACAGCAGACGGCCTTCATGAGCCTGACGTGGGGCAACTACGTCATGATCGCGGTGGCCCTGGTGTTCCTGTATTTGGCGATTCGAAAGGGCTATGAGCCGCTGCTCCTGGTGCCGATCGCGTTCGGTATGTTGCTGGTCAACATTTATCCGGACATCATGATGGCACCGAGCGATTCGACAAATGGCGTCGGCGGCCTCCTGCATTATTTCTACCAGCTCGATGAGTGGTCGATTCTTCCGTCCCTCATCTTCATGGGCGTCGGCGCGATGACGGACTTCGGTCCGCTCATTGCGAACCCGATTTCCTTCCTCATGGGCGCGGCCGCGCAGTTCGGCATTTACATCGCCTACTTCCTGGCCATTGCCCTCGGCTTCAACGGCAAATCGGCGGCCGCCATTTCCATCATCGGCGGCGCGGACGGGCCGACCTCCATCTTCCTGGCCTCGAAGCTGGGACAGACGCAGCTATTAGGGCCCATTGCGGTGGCGGCCTATTCCTATATGTCGCTGGTCCCGATCATTCAGCCGCCGGTTATGAAGCTCTTTACGACTGAGAAGGAGCGGAAGATCAAGATGGATCAGCTCCGCAGCGTTTCCAAGCTGGAGAAGATTCTCTTCCCGATCATTATCACCATCGTGGTCTGCATGATCCTGCCGACCACGGCACCGCTCGTCGGCATGCTGATGCTGGGCAACCTCTTCCGCGAGAGCGGCGTCGTGCACCAGCTCACGGAGACTGCCTCCAACGCCCTGATGTACATCGTGGTCATCCTTCTCGGAACCTCGGTCGGCGCCTCGACCTCCGCGGAGGCCTTCCTGAATGTCAGCACGCTGAAGATCGTCGTCCTCGGCCTCGTGGCCTTTATCTTCGGAACCTTCGGCGGCGTCATGCTCGGGAAACTCCTATGTCATTTGACACATGGGAGGATCAACCCGCTCATCGGGTCCGCCGGCGTGTCCGCCGTGCCCATGGCGGCCCGCGTCTCCCAGAAGGTGGGCGCGGAGACCGACCCGACCAATTTCCTGCTCATGCACGCGATGGGACCGAACGTTGCCGGCGTTATCGGAACGGCCGTCGCCGCCGGAACGTTTATGGCTATTTTCGGGATATAACATACAGTCGGAAAAATTGATGGAGAATACGAAATGGGAAATAATGTGAAAAAGAAGGTGCAGATTACGGAGACGGTTCTCCGCGACGCGCACCAGAGTCTGATTGCGACACGCATGACCACCGACGAGATGCTGCCGGCGGTTCCGATGCTCGACGAGATCGGCTACCGCGCGGTGGAGTGCTGGGGTGGCGCGACCTTTGACGCGGCCCTCCGCTTCCTCCACGAGGATCCGTGGGTACGCCTCCGGAAGTTCCGCGCAGGCTTCAAGAAGACGAAGCTGCAAATGCTTTTCCGCGGGCAGAACATCCTTGGCTACAAGCCGTATCCGGATGATGTCGTGGAGTACTTCGTACAGAAGTCCGTGGCAAATGGTATTGACGTGATCCGTATTTTTGACTGCCTGAACGACCTCCGGAACCTGGAGACCGCCGTGAAGGCCGCGAAGAAGGAAGGCGCGGAGGCGCAGGTCGCCCTGAGCTACACGCTGGGCGACGCCTACACGCTTGACTATTGGAAGGAAATGGCCCGCGGCATCGAGGAAATGGGCGCGGATTCCATTTGCATCAAGGACATGGCCGGCCTCCTCGTCCCGAAGGCGGCGACCGAGCTTGTCACGGCCCTGAAGCAGGGCTCGAACCTTCCGATCGAAATGCACACCCACTATACCTCGGGCGTGGCTTCCATGACCTACATGAAGGCCGTCGAGGCGGGCGCGGACATTCTCGACTGCGCGATTTCGCCGTTCGCGCTGGGCACCTCCCAGCCGGCGACCGAGGTCATGGTCGAGGCCTTCCGCGGGACCGAGTACGATACGGGCCTCAACCTTGAAAAGCTTGCCGAGATCGCCGAGTATTTCCGCCCGATCCGCGAGAAGTATCTGGAAAATGGCCTTATGAACCCGAAGAACATGGGCGTGAACATCAAGACGCTGCAGTACCAGGTTCCGGGCGGCATGCTCTCGAATCTGACGAGCCAGCTTGCCCAGCAGCACGCCGAGGACAAGTTCTACCAGGTGCTCGAGGAGGTTCCGCGCGTCCGCAAGGACATGGGCGAGCCGCCGCTTGTCACGCCGTCCTCACAGATCGTCGGCACGCAGGCCGTTATGAACGTCCTCACCGGCAAGCGCTACATGGTCGTCCCGCAGGAGACGAAGGACATGTTCCTCGGCCGCTATGGTAAGACCACGAAGCCTTTTGATCCGGAGATTCAGAAGCAGGTCATTGGCAATGAGACGCCGATCACCTGCCGTCCGGCCGACCTTCTGGAGCCGAAGCTCGCCGAGTACGAGGAGAAGATCGCCGCGTACAAGCAGCAGGACGAGGATGTCCTTACCTACGCGCTCTTCCCATCAGTCGCGATGGACTACTTCCAGTACCGCGACGCCCAGCAGACGGGCGTCGACGCCAAAGCCGCCGACACCGAGAACAAGGCGTATCCGGTGTGATGACGCCAAAAGGCGGGAAAGCGGAACGTAGAGATGCCGACACCGCCTAAGGGTGTATCCGGTATGAGGGTAGAAGATATTTATAATATAGGTTAGCCGCCGCAAGGAGAAGTCCTTGCGGCGGCTTTTTCCTTGGCTCCCCCTCAGGGGGAGCTGTCGGCGAAGCCGACTGAGAGGGGCTCGTTTGGTCGGAGGGTACGGTACTATAGAGGATGAACGAGAGACGTAACAGGAAACAATGGAAATCATAAAGTGATTGAGAGGTTGAAAATGCTGATTTCATTTTTTAGAAAACTTGTTTCCAGGTGGCGGATTTGGTAAAATGGAGGGAGTTTAGAAAGGGAGGTGAGAGTTGTGGAGAGGATTGTGATTGTCGGTGGCGGGGCGGCGGGGATGTTCGCCTCGATCCTGCTTGCCGAGGCGGGGCGGAAGGTGACCGTTCTGGAACGAAATGAAAAGACGGGCAAGAAGCTCTACATTACAGGCAAGGGTCGCTGCAATTTTACAAATGCCTGCACCCGCGACGAGTTTCTTGAGGCGGTGGTCACAAATCCCCGCTTCCTCTACAGTGCCTTTGACCGCCTGCCCCCGGCGGAGCTTATCGAAACCTTTGAAAAATGGGGCCTTAAAACGAAGGTGGAGCGCGGGCGGAGGGCCTTTCCGGCCTCCGACAAGAGCGCGGATGTCCTCGACATGCTGCGCGGGCGTATGAAGAGACTTGGCGTGGAGGTCATCACCGGAGCGCGGGTGACGGAGATATTAATTTCCGGGGATATGCATTCTGTTGTCGGTGTTCACTATGAAATAGATGGGAAGCAAAGAATTTTTCCGACGAACACGGTGATTATCGCGACCGGCGGGCTCTCGTATCCCTCCACCGGCTCCACCGGCGACGGGCTGACATTTGCCAAAAAGCTCGGCTTGGCCGTGAAGGACTGCCGGCCATCACTTGTGCCATTTGACTGTGCCGGGGACATTTGCCGGCAAATGTCCGGGCTGGCCCTGAAAAATGTCGAGCTGACCGTGAAGAAGGGGAAGAAGGTGCTCTTCTCGGAGTTCGGGGAAATGCTGTTCACGCATTTTGGGGTGAGCGGGCCGCTGGTGCTCACCGCGAGCGCAAAAATCGGCGGAAAGATCGGCAAGGAGGAACTGAGCTTCACGGTGGACCTAAAGCCGGCGGTGTCGGTGGAAGAGCTTGATCAGCGGATGCGCGGCCTTCTGGAGGAAAGCCCGACGAAGGCCTTGAAAAATGCCCTCGCGCCCATGTACCCGTCGAGCCTTTTGCCGGTGCTTTTGGAGCTGGCCGGAGTGGATAGGAAGGAAAACGAAACAGACCGCGACTTGCGCTGCGCGGATGTGACCAGGGGGCTGCGCGAGGAGCTGCTTCGCCTTACAAAAGCGTTTCCACTGCCGGTGACCGGACTTCGCGGGTACGAGGAGGCGGTCGTCACGCAGGGAGGTGTCTCCGTGAAGGAGATCGACCCGAAGACGATGGCCTGCAAGAAATACGAAGGGCTGTATTTTATCGGGGAAGTATTGGATTTGGATGCTCTCACGGGCGGCTATAATTTGCAGATCGCCTGGTCAACAGCAGCGCAGGCTGTGGCGGCGATACTATCGCAAGAAGAATGAGTATTAAGATGCAGAGAACGAGCCATTTTGAAGAAGATGGAGTGAAGCCGAAAGAAGGAGGTTACTTATGAACATTGCAATCGATGGGCCGGCTGGGGCTGGCAAGAGCACAATCGCGAAGATGGTGGCAAAGGATCTGGGGAGCATTTACGTGGACACAGGCGCGATGTACCGTGCTGTGGCACTTCGTATGCTAAAGCTTGGTGTGGATACATCGGATACGGTGGCTATCACGAACGCCACACCCGGCATGGACATCACGATTCGCTATGCGGACGGCGTGCAGCATGTAATCCTGGATGGAGAGGACGTGTCGGATAAGATTCGCACCAATGAGGTGAGCGGGCTTGCGAGCGTGGTCGCGGCTGTTCCCGCCGTTCGGAAGAAGCTGGTGGAGCTGCAGCAGAAGCTTGCCAGCGAGACCTCTGTCGTCATGGATGGAAGGGACATCGGTACGGTGGTGCTGCCGAATGCGGAGCTGAAGATTTACCTTACCGCCTCCCAAGAGGAACGCGCCCGCCGCCGGTTCCGGCAAAACGAGGAGCAGGGCACCCCGAATCCTCCCATGGACATGCTCATTTGCGAGATCGCCGAACGCGACCGCCGCGACATGACCCGCCCCGTCTCCCCGCTCCGAAAAGCCGAGGACGCCGTCCTCTTGGACAGCTCGGACATGACCATCGAGGAAGTCGTCGCCCGGATTCTTTCCCTGGCAAAAGAGAGAGAAAACGTTGGGTGAGAAAGAACTCGATGCTTCTTCTGGTGAAGGAGAGAAAAAACGCCGGGTGTGAAAGAGAAGGATGCTTTCTCTGGTGAGAGAGAAAACGGTAGATGAAAAGACAAGCAATATTTCGATTGAACAAAAGAGCAAATGTTGGAGAAAAGTCAACATATGCTTTTTTCTGGCGAAGGAAAGGGGAAGAGGATGTTAAAGATCTATGGAAGCGAGATGTGCCCGGACTGCGTGGCCTGCAAGAGGAATTTTGACGCTTACGGGATTTCCTACGAGTTTCTGGACGTAACCAAGTCGTTGCGGCATTTGCGTGCGTTTCTAATCCTGCGCGACAGCGAGCCGGTATTTGACAGGCTCAAAGCCATCCACGACATCGGCCTTCCGGGAATCGTCCGGGAGGACGGCACGGTCTTCACGGACTGGGAAGGCTATTTGCAGGAGAAGGGCCTCCCTGTGCTTTCCGGCGATCCCTCCGGCTCTGCCTGCTCGCTTGACAGGAAGGGATGCTAGAGGAAGCTGCCTGGTCCTCAATGAAGGAAATTGGAAGCTACTGACGGAGCATTACACGGATCGCATTTTCTTCATCGATGAGGGAAATGGGTCCCTTCGGATGAAGGAATTTGCGGAAACCGTGAAGGGGGCGGACAATTACTTTGTCATCGTCACCCGAGAAAGCCTTCCCCAACTGTCGTACAGCATCGAAGAAGTTTATGCTCTGCGTGAGGGAAAAGACTTCGGAAAATACCGCGTTCCCAAGCGTGTATATAACGAGATGTACCAGATTTAAGGGAAGATGGAGAGGAGGGGATTCGATGGGGGCGCTTACGCTGTACCATGGCTCCCGAGGGGGGCTTAACGGGGAGATTCGACCGGAGAGCCGAACCCGGTGTGATTTTGGAAAAGGATTTTACATGGGGACAAATAAGGACCAGGCACGATCGCTTGTGGCAAATGTCCCGAACCCGTACTATTACGAGCTTCGCTTTGATTTGGATGCAATCCCCTCCGAGCGGATTTTGCGCCTCGAAGATATGGAGTGGGCGTATTTTGTTCTTTATAACCGGGGCAGGCTACAGGAAGTGAAGGACTCGGCCCTCTATCGTCACTGTCGGCAACTTGCAGATAATAAGGATGTGATTATTGGGGCAATTGCGGATGATGCGATGAACGAAACGATGAACCGTTTTATCGCCGGGATCATTACCGACAAGGCTTTTCTTGAGAGTATCCGGGCCTTGGATTACGGTGTGCAGTACGTTGCGAAGACTCTTACGGCTTGCGGCTGTATCACGATTGTGCAAGAGAAGCTCCTTCGGAAAGGAGAGCTTGCGGCGGCGGTTCGTCTGGCAAATGAACGCCGAGCGGCGGGGGGAAGGATTGCAGAGGAAATGCAGCGCAAATATCGCCGGGAAGGAAGATACTTCGATGAGCTGATGCAGGATATCCGGGAGAATCGTATCGTTTTTGCTTGAAAGAAGAGATTATACCAAAAGAGGATTGAGATGGGGGCGGAAGGATGAACCGAGAGGAACGATACATTTGCAACCAGCAGAAGGAGTTGTTTGAATATGCAAAGGAGCACTTTTCGGATGTGCGGGCATTTGCCGAGAAATTTATGACATCCGATTTTTGCAACCGGTCGCTAGACCAGCCGTACTCGGTGGATCAATTTGCCGATATCATGAACTGGCTCGAATTTTTGGAAATGGAGTTTCCTCTGGAGGAGACGGAGCAGGGAGATGTGACAATTTCATATGCAGAGGCAGGCTGGATTGGGTTTGTATATCGGCATTTGCACTTTGCAACGGGGCTGGCAAGCTCCGAGCTGGTGAACAAGGTGCCATTTGACAATCTGCTCATCGGCTACGCGGGACTGCACACGGTGGATGAGGACATGGCGGTGGAGATTCTCTCGGAAGATTTTGGGCTGCCGATGGTAAAGGAGACCGAGGAGTGACAAGGGGCGGTTCTCTGTCTTTGAAGTTGTGGGGGAGCGTAATGAAAAAGACCTTTATTGAGATGAAACTTTTTCAAGTAAAGCCTGATAAACTCGAGCAATTTGAAGAGAAGCTTGAGGAGATGTCTGCGAATCAGCTTGCATGCGAAGGCTGCATATCTCTAAAGTATTTCAAGAGATTTTACACCATAGACGGAATCGAACTTGGTGAGCCGCCAAGAGAGTTAACCA
>CADCQU010000076.1 GCA_902803635.1 uncultured Lachnospiraceae bacterium
CTGTTGGCCGTCCCATAGTAATGGCAAAGGGCCGATTTCTCGGAGAAATACCGCAGGACGATGGGCTTTATAGCCTCCCATTCCTCCGTCTTCCGATACACGATGGGAGAATTCGCCCACTCCATCACGTTCGGATTTCCCTTGCCAAAGGCCAGCAGTGCCTTCTTCAAATCCCAACCGTTGATGTCCAGCACCTCGTCCAGCTGCCACTCGATCACGTCCTTCATGGGATCCACGCGAAGATACTCCTCCGGTCGGTGCATGTAGATGAACCGCACGTCATAATCGCTGTCCGGGGACGCGAAGCCCCACGCCCTGCTGCCAGATTCCACGGCAAGCAGAATCATGACCGCATGCCTTTTTTCAATCGCGTCCAGATTTTCCTGAATTTCCCTCTGAATATCTCTCATAAACCGCCTCCCATCACGGCACTACGCGGGATACACTTTTCAGCGATTTCCTTATGCACGTGTCTCTCATCAAATCTCCCCCATCACAACACGGCGGTTGACCGACTCCACGAAGCGTTCCACCGGTTCCATGTCTGGGTTGTCCGGAAGCCTGCTGCCTTTCTCCGCCTCCAGAAACCTGCGCTCGTAATCCGTCACAATCTCATAGAATTCCGGAACCAGGACATTTTCCTTCATGAACTCGCCGCCGCGAATGCTCCGCAGCAAATGCAGATCGCCTTCGGATCTGTGCGTGCGGATCTCCCCTCTCTCCAGGATATCGATTCCCATCATAAAGAGCCGTACCAAATGCATGGCGTGCTTATTCAAATGGTTGTCGTCCTTCTTGTGGTTCCGTTTGCCAATCCTGTCATAATCCCGGACCACCGTGTGCAGGCTGTTCATCAGCTCGTTATAGTATCGAAGCGGGTAATGCCGGAAGGACGCGTCAAGGAAGATTTCCGTCTCCAGCCCTTCCGTCTCCGCCGTGTCAATATACAGTTTCGCGTTTGTCTTCAGCGGGTCGTTATGCCGCCGGTTAAAATCCTCCAGAGCGTGCCGGACCGAGCGCAGGATGTGCTCCTCCCTGGAGGGCTGCGGGAGCGTATCCCTCGCGATGGCGTTCTGTAGCCTCCGCAGCTGCGCGTCCGCGTAATGTCCGAAGGAGGCGGCCGCCCTCTTCGAGAGGAAAAGGCTCCGGTGGTCCAGAAGCTCCTGCCCGAGTGCGGACCGGATCACATATTGGTCGTCGTCCAGCCCCAGAATCTCAATCGTATTGGGGTTGCAGTGCAGAAGGAGGGAAACAAGCTTGTTAAAACCGTAGACAACCGTGTCCGTTCCCCTATTCTCATATTGGTCAAAGGCCGTCAGGCCGATAAGGTCAGACGGGAGATTTAACGTAACGCCCCGAAAATCAATGTCGCTCCCCTCTCGGTTCGTCCCGTACCCATAGCTCCCGCTCACGCCAAGAAGCATAATCCGCTCCCCCAGCCGCGGGTTCGTCCGAAGAAAAGCATATTCCGGCGTATCCAGCAAAGCCCTGAAATCCATACCCTCCCCTCCATCGTCGAATCTAATAAATTACATGCTCCGTATCCATGTATTCTTCAAATAATTTCAAACATGCGTCCCGGTCCATCTCAGACAGATAATCATCCTCATTGTCTCTTCCGCCTAACTCTTCATCCATTGTCTCATCCCGAAAACCAATACTCGAATTATCTTCAAGGGTGCATCCATAATATACATGCTCGATATTCGCCCATTTCGACGCGGCAAGACACATCGTGCAGGGTTCCCCTGTTGTATATAAAACGCAGCCCGAAAGATCATAAGACCCTGTGCTCTTCTCTGCATCTCGAATAGCTTCCATCTCGCCGTGGCAGGTGGAATCATTATTTGCCAGCACTCGATTATGTCCGTACCCGATCACCTGGCCATCCTTTACGATCACACTCCCAAAAGGACCGCCATCTCCATTATAAATTCCGTCTCTCGCATCATCGATAGCCATCTGCATATAAGCATTCTCTGCCTGATAATCAGCAGTTGGCGGCTTCACCCTGCCGGAGCCGGAGCATCCCGCTGCCAAGAATACGATAGCAATCATGATTACAAATGGAAGCAAGACACACCTGCATGCTTTCGGATTTCGATTACTTTTCTCGCGCAAGAGCCCTTTCCTATAAGATTGCATTTTATGATTGCTCCTTCCTACAGTTCTCACAGACAGAGCGTCTTCACGGCTCTGACCCTCGACCACGACGAATAGTACTTCACCCCGTCAATCATCATATAGGTACGCACTTCGACGTAAATGCGAACTCAAGCGCCTCCGCGAGCCTGAGCGTGAATATCCATTGTCCCGTGGCATTCCGTATTGTGCTTCACATCGGCATGCATGTCGTCGATCGTAGCCCCCTCCGTCTCATCGATATGAAAAACGATGACAGGAAGGCTCGGTTGTTCGATCAAATCAATCTCGTCCTCCGCATACGCCGCGTCCTTTGGTATTAAAAGCATCAAAAGCATCAGCAGCAGTGCCGCTGCCATTCCCGCAACCATCGGCCTTTTTCCTCTGGGCATCTTCTTTCTCCTCTTTTTTGTTCTTGTCCTTCGCCAAAGTCCCGTGCAACCCACGCTGCTTATCGAAAAGTCCCGCACAAGGGACGGCTGATCGGGCTGAACTTCCGCTTCTCCGGCTTAGCTTTCTGCTGCATTCTGGAAATGCCACCGCAGACTCTTGAACAGAAGTTCTGTGTCTACGGGTTTCGCGAGATGCTCATTCATTCCTGCCTCCAGAGAATTCCTGACATCCTCCTCGAAGGCATTTGCAGTCAGTGCCAGAATCGGTACCGTCTTTGCGTCCGCCCGTTCCAAAGAACGGATCGTGCGGGCCGCCTCCAGCCCATCCATGACGGGCATACGAAGATCCATCAGTATTGCATCATAGGTGTGTTCAGGTTTCTCGGAAAACATGTCTACGGCGATTTTTCCGTTCTCAGCCCAGTCAGAGGTCATTCCCTCTATTTCCAGAAGATCCGCGACAATCTCCGCATTCATTTCCATGTCCTCGGCAATTAAAATGTGCTTCCCCTGGAGGATATCGGTTTCTTCCAGCAGCTCTTCCTGTGTAACATCACCCATTTTTCGGTCAGAGGCGTGAAGGGTTACCGTAATGGCAAAGACGCTCCCGACGCCTTTTTCACTGGCCACGGTTATACTGCCCTGCATGAGCTCGACTATCTTGTTGCTTACGGCCAGGCTTAAACCACTGCCGCCGAACTGGGTCGTGCTGCTGTTGTCAACCTGCGCGAAGGGGAAGAACAGATTCGGCAGGAACTCTTTATCCATGCCAATCCCGGTATCCCGGACCGTAAAGCGAAGAACACGCTCATCTCCCCGGGCTTCCACCTGCTCCGTTGTAAATGCTACCGTCCCCGGCGGGATCGTATACTTTGTCGCATTATCAAGAACATTGATCAATACTCTTTTTACCTTCAGTTTATCGCCAACATAGTAGTCATCAATATCACCCTCGATGCTGCTCTGGAATTCCAGTCCTTTCTCGGTGCAATTATTTCGGATAATCGTATTGACCAAATCAAGCGTCTCATGAAGGGAGAACGTATCCTCATCCAGCTCTAATTTCCCTTCACCGAACTGATTCAAGTCGAGGATATTATTGATCAGCTCCAAAAGATGATGTGCGCTGATGTCGATCCGACAGACCTGCTCGTGAGCCTCCTGCGGCAGAGCATCATTTCTGATAAGGAGCGCATCCAGACCAATGATTGCATTCAGAGGCGTCCGCATCTCATGGCTCATGCTGGAAAGAAACTCATTTTTCATCCTGCTGCTGTATTCCATTGCCTCCATGTGGGCTTCCAGATGCTCCTGTTTCTGTATTTGATCCGCGATCTTTCTCAGAACAATAAAAATAATAAGAACAAATATGCTGCCGCCAAAGAGAATCCCTGAGACAACCAGATCCGGTTCTCCTAAAAAACCGACGATCAGATAGCCAATCAGAAACATTACAAGAAGAACCACCGGAATATACAGGACCAGCTGGCCTTTTCCCCATCTTTCCTTTAGCCGCCGTATGAAAAAGGCATAGCAGATCACGTTATATACCATCAGCAAACTTCCGACGTATACCATTCCGCGCGTCAAGAATTCAATCACGATGCTCCCTCCTCTCCGATTATCGAGACCAATGCCGCAGCCTGTCACAAAACAAATCCCTTTCGCTATCCTGTCATCGCCTGTCTGTTGCGGGAACATGTCAATAAGATTATAGCATAAAATAATAAGGAGATGCCACACTTGAATGTAGCAACTCCTCATCCTTTAGGCATTGATTGTTACAGTTCAGCACTCCCGCTGTTTTTATTCATGATTATCAGATTTGCTTCTTTCTTCGTTTACTACAATATGCAAATACGGAATCTCAATGTTATTTGCAAGCAATGCTTCCCTCACACGGGTATTGACATCATCCTTTACGTTTTCCGTCGGATTGCCGCTGTCATAGTAAACGGTCACGCACATGATCAGCGCGCTGTCCGCAAATTCCATAAAGCGCACCGGCGGATATGCCTCCACCCCGTTTTTCTGTTTGATCGGTTTCGTAAGGGGACTGTCCTCAATCTCCTTCGCGATTATCCTCTTCACAAGCTCCATATCACTGTAATATCCTACCGGAAAACGAAAAGTAATGGCCCGGTCCTCCCGAAGATAACTGTAGTTGATGATCCGCATGGTATTCAGCTTGCTGTTCGGCACAACATGTTTAAGCGTATCCACCCCCGCGAGCACAACGTGGCGCGGCGTCATACCCTCCACCACCCCAACGGTTCCATCCTCCAGCTCAATCCGGTTTCCGACTTCAAACGGTTTGTTCACACTGATCATCAGTCCGCCCAGTACATCCTTGATGACATCCTGCGCCGCAAAAGTCAGCACCGCAGTGGTGATGGCCGTTCCTCCCAGGATCGTCCTCCAGATGGATTCAAGGCCGAAATACGAAGAAACCGCCACGACACCACAGCCAACAACGATCACTACGTCAAGCACACGTTTAAAAAACATCACGTACAGTCCGTTGTTCTTTTCCCGCATTTTCCTGAAAATGTATTTGTTCAGCTTCAGCAGCAGCCAGGCAACCAGCACGACGACAGCGATGTCAATGACGATACCCATAATATTCCATTCATTCTCTGCGTTTTGTTTCATTACGTCACCCTCCATTTGTCTGACAACTTCAAACAAACTTTTTTGATACCAATTCTCTTCAAATTACGATGCCGAAAACACATCACCCTCACTCCACTTCTGCGGCCTGCCCCCTGAGGATCAGTTCCCTTACACTGTCGTCGCATTCAAATCGCCCTTCATTGAAGGCCCTCACAATGAATACACCATTGCACACGGAAGATGTAAGGAAGCCATCACAACGGGACAGTATGTACAAAGCATAAAAATAATTAACTGTTGTATCCGTCACTCTGTCATCAAACTCTTCCTCCCTGTAAATTTCTTTCTCAAGGTCACTAGCTCATAGCCGTTGATTTGAAAACACGCCTGCCTGCCGTTCCGGGCAGATGTCCCCTTCATTATAACACGAAGACAAATGTTTCGAAACGAAAACCTTCTATATAAATATACAAATGCAAGCCTCTTTCTCGTGTCCTTCCCAAAAAAAGAAAGCCCGGAGAGGCATGCAAATGCCATGCTTCTCCGGACGTTTTTACTGCCGAAAACGGAAACCCACAAACAGCCGCTTTCCGTTGTCCTGCACCGTAAAGACGGTTTTATCCTAATTTTACGAATTTTTTATCTTACCTGATACCAATGTTCAAAGCCTCCATTCCCCAATCAGCCAGTTTCGCATGACCGCTGTTCATGCCGTTTACCATCAGCTTCCCGAGGAGGCCTTCCGGTTTTCGCGTCTGGTTACAAAAATCCTTGAACAATCCCATTTCCCGCCTCACTTTCTTCCGATGAGCAAAGCCGAGCCGGAAAGAGCCATCCAGGATGCCTCTTTCCTTGTCATGAACTTGCCATCCGCTGTGTCGATCAGCTCGACGCTTTCATAGCCCAGATTCCGGAGCTTCTTCATCATAGTCCAGCGAATCGCAGATTCGCTTTGTCTCCAGGGCGGAGAACAGCTCCGGGTACCACTCAGAACACCGTTTTCATCTCCGTCCGAACAGACCCTTCTTCTCATAGGGGGCCGATTCCATACCCAGACAGGTGTAACCGGTGGCATCGATGGCGGCCTTCAGGCTGTTGGTATCCACCGCCTCCTCCGTAAGGAAGGAGGCCTCCTTCTTGCTCCGTGACGCGGCGACTTTTTTCGCTTCCGGAACGGCTTTTCGTATCGCATCGCAGACGTGTGCCTCGCACATCCCGCACATCATCCCGTCTATTTTCATTATCGTTTTGATCATGTTATTTTCTCACCTTCCTTGACGCAACCAGCAGACCGCTCATCATCCACAGATTGCCAATGCTAATCCAGCCGGTCGCCAGCGCATTGGTCAGCCCATAGTTTCCGATCATCCGCATCACGATGGCAAAAACGAACCCGAACAGTACGGAGAAACCCCCACGTTTACAATTCTCTTTCACTGTATGAAGCTTAACATAGGCAATTAAACGCATGTTATCTACAACTAACCGCTTGCCAAAAAATAAAACAGCATTGAATGCTAATGGAACCGTTTTTGTTGAGAGCTAGCCAAACTATAAGGTTAGCTATGTCTAACCACATTATACTCCATAGCCAGAAGAAATCAAGAGGTAATCGTAAAACGTTTTTACGATTACCTCTTGGTCAGGTAGGGTATTTTTGTGTTTTAAATCATTTGATGCTTAAGGGCCGCCTCCTATTGCTTGTATCTTTTCTTCCGGACAGCCTGGCTGCCGGGAATCCGGGGATTTCGCCTTATTATAGTTTTTACGCTCAATGAATCTATACTATTTTCCAATTATTCTCCGTTGTCAAAAAACCAGCCGCATGAGCACGACCTCCTGCCAGCCGGTAAAGCGGGAACGGAAGCCCTTGGGATTTCTGCCGTACTCCACGAAGCCCACACTCTCATACAGCGCAAGGGCAGATTTGTTCTCTGCCACAACTTCCAGTTCCAGTTGGGCATATCCCGCTCTTTTTGCACACTCAATACAGGCCTTCGTCAGTGCCCGTCCGATGCCTAGTCCCCAATACGCCTTATCCACACTGATGCCAAACTCCGCACGATGACGGATCTTTTCCTTTCGACCGACACAGGAAACACCTGCCGAGCCAACGATC
>CADCQU010000077.1 GCA_902803635.1 uncultured Lachnospiraceae bacterium
CCTCATCACCGTATCCTGCGGCTGCCGCGGAGCCTCGGCGACGGCCACGGACGGAAATGGCCTTTCCTACTTTACCGGAAATGCCCCGTCAGGCCTCGTCGACACGAAAAATGCCATCCGCTTCGTGAAGTACAACATGCTTCTTGGCAACCTGCCCGGAAATGTCGACTACTTCGTCACCGCGGGAGGGGCATTTGCCGCGATGGCGGCGGCAACCTCGAACAACCGCCAGTTCTATGACTACGAGATTGAGGCCGGCGCGGCCGGTGTCTACCGCAAGAAGGACGGGACCTACAGCACGACCATCACCGTGAACGGCGAGAATATGGACATCTCCGACGGCGTCTGGGGCACGGTCTCCTACGGGCCTGTCACGTCCCTCGACGAGGCCGACATGGCCCTCGCCTTCGAGCACTACATGGACCCGAACTACGTGTACGAGAGCGAGATGGAGGAGGTTCTGGCAGATAACCTTGCGCAGGCCTACATGGAATACGTGAACCGCCAGAAATTCAAGATTACGGAGGAGGGACTGGGGATTGACCTTGACGGCGACGAGGAGCTGGAGACCTCGTATTCTCTCTCCATCGACTACGACGAGGTGGGCTACTCGAAGACGCATGGCTTCGGCGGCAGCTACCTCGACTACTGCCAGAGGGAATTTGTCGAGAGCCTGCAGGAGTACCTCGACAACCTCGCCTATACCGACGGCTGGACCTGGTTTGATGCAAATGGCGCCCGCCTGGGGGATTGGGCGGTTTCCTCGATGACCCCCGATGCCCGGAAGCTGGCCTTCCTGGAGGGCCGCTACGCGCGGGCCGGCGTGGAGGAGGAGAGCACGAAGAAGCTGGAGAAGGGTACGGATTCTTCGAAGTCCGCCAAAGAAGCGGCGGACTCGGAGACTTCGAGCGATTCCGATGGTTCGGACGTCACGGTATCTTCGGATATCTCCGATATTTCGGATGCTTCGGGCGCTTTGGACGCTTCGAAAGATTCGGCTGCCTCGGACTTGCTGGATAGTTCCGAGACATACGCCTCCTTCACGGACCTTCTTGCTGCGTATGAGAAGGATATTGTCGAGCAGAAGGCAGGCGACCGCTACGGCAACAATCTTGTGGACCTCTACAATCCGATGAGCTTTATCGGCCTCCAGTCCACGGAAAATCCGACGTGGGCACGGCTCGTGATGGGCGCGGCCGGGGACATGCCCCTCCTTCCGTCCTTCAACCTCCAGCTCCGCTGGCTCTCCGTCGGCACCGATGCCTCCATCGAGTGGCAGTGGGACGGCGGGGACGTCCCGACGGAGGTGCTCGGCGCGACGCTTTCCTACTACGTGGACCAGATGTTCTCCAAGCATGAGATGGACGAGGAGGAGGCCAAGGTGATTTCGAGAAATGCCACCGCGCAGACGAAAAATGGCTACGCGGAAGCGCCGACGGGCAAGGACATTTCCTCCTGGGTGAACCACGACGACCTCTCGAAGGTTACCTTCCCCCTTGCCAGCGCCGCTGCCTACCGCACGGCAAATGCCTCCAGCCCCGTTCCTTCCTTTGACGCGATGGACGGCGGCGGGGCCTGCACCGTCTTTGGCAGCGCCCGCAAGGACGCCCGCCACTGGAGTGAGAGGCTGCTGGAAATCTTCGAGGACAACGCACTGACGCTTTCACGGCTATATGGAGAAAACTAAAAATAGGGTAGGCGGCGGGGTTTCCCCGCCGCCTACCCTATTTTCCTGTTCCATCACCCGGCCTTCCGCTCCAGCAAGTATTTGCGGATGGTTCCGAAGCCGACGAGGCGCTCGCCGCCGACGATCATGGTCGGGGCGGAGACGACGTCATACTTGCGCGCAAGGTCCGGCTGGTCCTCGGCGAAGATTTCCTTAAAAGGGACGTCCATGTCCGCAAGGAGCTTTTCGGCGAGGCGGCAGTTCGGGCAGGTGTGCGTCCCGAAGAGCAGGATCTCGTCCTTCTCCTCCTCGCTCATGTCCGGCACCGTCACCCGGTTGCCGGGCGCGGCCACGCGGCAGACGGTGGAGCGCTCGGGCAGCGAGCCGTCGGCGGCGAAGGGAGTGTATTCCCTGCGGTCCTTGAACTCCTGCATCTTGCCGTCGTTCCAGTTCTGGACCGGGCGGTAGTAGCCGGTGATGCGGCTGTAGATTTCGGTCCGCTTGCCGCAGTGCGGGCAGGTCGCCTGCTCGCCGACAAGGTAGCCGTGGTCGGCGCAGATTGAGTAAGTCGGGCTCATGGTGTAATACGGCAGCTTGTAGTTCTCGGCAATCTTGCGAACCAGGGCCGCGGCCGCCTTCCAGTCCGGGAGCTTCTCGCCGAGGAAGGCGTGGAAGACGGTGCCGGAGGTGTAGAGCGTCTGGAGCTCGTCCTGAATGTCAAGGGCCGAGAAGATATCCTCGGTATAGCCGACAGGCAAATGCGAGGAGTTCGTGTAGTACGGCGTCCCGTTTTCATTTGCCGTGATAATATGCGGGTACTGCTCCTTGTCGTGCTTGGCGAAGCGGTAGGTCGTGGACTCGGCGGGCGTCGCCTCAAGGTTGTAGAGGTCGCCGTACTTCTCCTGGTAGTCCTGCAGCCGCTCGCGCATGTGGTTCAAAACGTCCTTGGCAAAGGCCTGCGTACGCGGGCTTGTCAAATCCTCGCGGAGCCACTTGGCGTTGAGGCCGACCTCGTTCATGCCGATGAGGCCGATCGTCGAGAAATGGTTGGCAAATGTCCCGAGGTAGCGCTTGGTGTAGGGGTAGAGGCCGGCGTCCAGGAGCTTGGTGATCACGTCCCGCTTGACCTTGAGGCTCCGGGCGGAGAGGTCCATCATCCGGTCCAGCCGCTCGTAGAATTCCTTCTCGGTCTTGCTCAGGTAAGCGATGCGGGGCATATTGATGGTGACCACGCCCACGCTGC
>CADCQU010000078.1 GCA_902803635.1 uncultured Lachnospiraceae bacterium
CTCCTCGGTTCGTTCATCCGTGTGCGGATTCACCTTGGAGCGATACACATATTCGAAATTCTCGCTTCTCGTTTCCGACGTCGTAGGATTGTGAAATAATTTTTGAAATAAATTTTCGAGCAACATGGTAAGAGTCCTCCTTTCCGTTTTGCGGGAGCAGCATTTCCAGCTGGAAAAGCGTGTCTCGCGTATTTTTGGGATGAAGTCTTCTCGTTCAAGGAGCCGCGTGAAGAATTTAGATGCCTTCGGCAGCATGAGGCTTACGAGGAAGAGGAATGGTTCGGCTTTCGCCTCCCTTTACCCTTCTGAACCCGTTCGGCAGAGCAGAAACCGAGTTACAGTTCAGGTGCCCCTGCTCTATAGGCTGTACTGCTTCGTAAAAGGCGTGTCATTCTGAGCGAAGCGAAGAATCCCGTAAGTTTTTCGCCAAGATGACGGGATTCTTCGTCGCTTTTCATCATCCCACATCGCCGCAGGCGATTCGATTCAGGGATGTCCGAAGGACGCGCTCCTCAGAATGACAGAAAAGTACGGCCATCTGAATAGAACGAAACCGATGCAATGCCCCTACGAGGCTTTATGGGAAGACTTTCTGTTTTTATAATCATATTGTAAAATATTATTACCCGACATAATAGTCTGGTATTTAGTCGGGTTTTGTCGGGTTTTCCATTATATCAATTGAAAATTGTTTACGGAAAGGATATAATATAAATAAGAACTATACACAAAGTCTGTGTTTCCGTATGATGAATCGGGAGGGGGAAGAAAATGACAACTACTATAAAGAACAAAATAATCCTGCAAATGCTGATCAAGGACGTATTTGGCTCGCTTCTTCTCTCTCCGGGCAAATGGCCCTTGGTGGAAGAGGGGGGCTTTTCGGTCGGGCGGACCTATTTTTATGACCGTGACAAGAAACATCCGCCCTTGAACGGGAAAGCTGCGGAAAAGATCGTGGAGGTCTATCGCTATGCCCTCAAGGAGGAAAGCTACTGTGACTATGACCCCTTCCAGGTTTCCAGGACGCTGTGTGATGTCCTGGAGGAGCTTGTTCCGGGGGAGAGCTTTCAATATCTGAAATTCCATCACCAAGATACAAAAGATGTGCTTGCGGTGAAAAGGGAAGGGCTTCTTGCCGTGGTCGCGCTCCTCTGCAAGGTGGCAGCCGACCGCGAGAAGCCAAATCTGGAGGAGGTTCGCGCCCGCTATGTACAGGATTTGCGACCGGTTTTCCTTGCGAAGCTCTCACCGGGAGCGGAAGCACGGTCGGATGGCAAGGAGGAGAAAAAGGCTGCCACAGAGGTTAAGGCTGACTCCCTGTACTCTCTTTCTGACTCGATGATCTACCCGGATGCCATGTTCATCGGCAGGGAGGAGGAGCTTGCGGCCATGCGAAGGCTCCTGCATTTGCCAAATAACAAGCTTTTCCTGACGGGCATGGGCGGAATCGGGAAGAGTGAGCTTGCGAGGCAATACGCCACCCGCTTTCGGGACGACTATCAGCGGGTTCTCTGGGTTTCTGCGGCCGGGAACCTTGTCCACACGGTTGCCGACGACTTCCTTCTCCCTGTACGTGGATTTAAACGCCTGGATTATCCGGATGACAGCGAGGAAACCTATTTTCGTAGAAAATGTAACCTCCTTAGGGAGCTTGCGGGCAGGGAAACGCTGCTTGTCGTGGACAATTTTGACTGCGAGGAGGATGCCGGACTCTGGGAGTTTCTGGAAGGAGCCTATTCGGTTATTTTTACGACAAGAATTAAACGGAAAAACCACCGTCTTCAGGAAATGCAGATTCTTCCCTTGACAAATGCGGCGGAGCTTCACGGTCTTTTTCAAATGCAATATGAGCGGGGGATGGCCCCGGAGGAGGCTGTGGCTCTCGACAAATTGATTGCCCTTCTGGGAGGGCATACGCTGAGCCTCCGCCTGTGCGCCTCCATCCTTCGCCTTCGCAGGATTTCGCCGTCACGGCTGCTGGAACATTTGCAGAAGGGGCGGACATTTGCCGATTCTCCGACACAACGCGCCCAGGCCGAGATACAGGAGGGAATTCGAAGCATATTTGCAATCGCACAGCTGAGCCGGGAGGAGCAATTCCTTCTCCACAACCTTGCCTGTATTCCGCTATCCGGGATTTCGGCCGAGGAACTCTTCGACTGGTGCGAATTTGATGATTACGAGGTTCTGGAAGGGCTGATCCGGAAGAATCTGGTCATGCACCAATCGGTAAACGACATCGTGCACTTGCATCCCGTCATCGCGTCCGTGGCACAGGAACAGCTGCTTGCTGATGATGACGACGTTAGAGTCCTGCTTAAAAACTTCTGCTTTCTTACTGCAGAGATGAAAAGGGCTATCCTTTCGGAGAAGGAACGCATCCTAAACTATGCTACATACATTGTTTCCATTCCTTTTCCAAGTGATGAGGCAAGAACGAACAGTCTGATTGCTCTTGGCTTGATGTATTTGCATTTTGGCATACATGAGGCGGCTGAAGAAATGCTGGAACGGTCACTAAAATTCATTCCTTCAATCGAAGAAAAAATGAGAATTTATATTCTTATGGCACAGATAAGAACGTATTCCGGAAAACCGAAAGATGGGAGAGAATTAGCCTTTTCAGGATTGAAGATCATAGAGGAGATGGAAGGACAAACATCTGGCCTTTCCCCGATTCTCAGGTTTCGAAAAACCGGGCTTCTCATGCGCGTGGCAGAAAGCAGCCGAAGTCTTGGGGAAATGAGCCAGGATGCTTATTATTGTCATAAGGCTTTGGAAACGGCAGAAGGGCTCTATGGCGGGGTGGAGAGTGTTCTGAATCATCTCGCCGAGCAACCCCGGACAATTCTTGTTTGGGACTGGGAACGGTTACAAATAGGGAAAGATGTCTTTCGTTATCATCTTCGCCCCTATCTGCCTGAACAGTACTATGGCTGGATTTTTTATCATCTCGGCGAGTCATGTCTGGTTAGGAAGGAAGCAGAGAAGGCCGAGAGGTATGCGCGGAAGGCGATGATCTGTTTTGAGACGGCGAACGATGTATGGGCGCAATATTATGTGCATAACCTGTTAGGGTATATATTGTGCCTGAAAGGATGTTTCGGGGAAGCTGTGGCGGAGGTCCGGCAAGCGTATGAGGGGCTTTCAACGCTGTTTGGAAAGTATCCCGTCGGGAGTATGCTTGCGTATCTGATTTTTCTGTATCGGAAACAAGGAGATGTACAGGAGGAGGAGAAGATGATTCGGGAAGCAAAGGGCCTTTATTCACCTGCAGGGGTGGATATACTGCTCGAAGAAGCAAAATCTCTGGAGGATGCTCCCTGGATGAATCCGACTTCGTTTGGGAAACGTTTGATGGTGGCCTTACGAGAATGTATGGAAGATACTGTCTGAGAAGTACTTCCTTCCGATATTCCCTCTTCCCTGGGGAAGCACTGAGCCAAGTGCCTCCCTAGGGAATAAAGAATGGTCGGATATCTTCTTATTCTACATCACGGATGCTATGCTGGCAAGAAGCATGGGTGCTGCACCAGGCTAATTTTTTACCAATCGTTACAGGAGTGATCACTACCCCCGTTTGATTTTCCTGTGGATAATACAGGTGAGGTGTGGTAAGATTTTGGCATGAAAGAATAACCTCGGGAGGAACCGCTATGCGAAAGAAGATAGGCGTCGGGTATGAAAATTTCAAGGAATTCATTGACGAGGAGATGTACTATGCGGACAAGACGTTGCTGATCCGGGATGTTCTGGAAAATGGTGGGAAGGTGACCCTCTTTACGCGGCCCAGGCGCTTTGGGAAGACGCTGGCTCTCTCCATGCTGCGGACGTTTTTCGAGGCGGAGGTGGACAGAAACGGGGAGGCCGTTGACAACCGCCGGTATTTTTCGGGGATGAAGGTTATGGAATGTGGCGAGGAGGTGCTCTCCAAGATGGGACGGTATCCGGTCATCAAGCTGTCCCTCAAGTCCGCGATGCAGCCGACGCTTCGGGGGGCTTTCCTGAAGATTCGGGACGAGATTGTCGATGAATATGGAAGGCACATTTACGTGGATGGCTCGGAGTTGCTCACGCCGGCGCAGCGCCAATCCTTTGCGTCCTTCCTGCTGCCAAGAAAGGCGGAGGAAATTCGCACGGAGGAAGAGCTTGCCGTGGAGATGGATCTGTATTCCACGGCTCTTCGGACGCTCTCCGATTGCCTTTACAAATACCACGGCCAGAAGGTGGTCGTTCTCCTGGACGAGTACGACGTGCCGCTTGAAAACGCCTATTTTTCAGGCTTCTATTCCGAGATGATTGGCTTCATCCGCTCGCTTTTTGAGTCCGCTTTAAAGACAAATGACTCCCTGGAATTTGCCGTAGTGACGGGCTGCCTTCGCATCAGCCGCGAGAGCATATTTACGGGGATGAACAACCTGAAGATTAACTCCATCCGGGACGAACGCTTCTCCGAGGGCTTCGGCTTTACGGAAGTGGAGACGGAGAAGATGCTGCGGGAATACGGGATGGAGGACCGCATCCCGGAGGCCAAGGAGTGGTACAATGGCTACCTTTTTGGCAAGAACGAAATTTACAATCCCTGGAGCATCACGGCCTATGTCGACGCGATTGCGAATAACGGGCGGAAATTCGCGGAAGCCTACTGGGCAAATACGTCCTCGAACAGCATCATCAAGGACATGGTCTTCCATGCGGACGACGACGTGAAGGAGGAGCTGGACCTCCTCATCCAGGGCGGGACCATCGAGAAGATGATTCACGAGGACATCACCTACGGGGACATCCACGAGTCCGAGGACAACCTCTGGAACTTCCTCTTCTTCACGGGATACATGAAGGAGGTGTCCGAGCGGCGTGAGGGCAAATATATTCTTGCGACAATGAAGATCCCAAATCTTGAGGTAGCAAGTATTTATGAACGCCAAATAAAGAAATGGTTCGAGGACGTCGTGAAAACGAGCGACCGTGGCGATTTCTACAGGGCCGTTCTGGAGGGCGACACGACAGGAATGGAGGACTTCCTAAACGTCCTCCTTGACAAATGCATCAGCACCTTTGACAGTGCCGAGTCGTTCTACCACGGCTTCTTCCTCTCGCTCCTTTTTGGATTGCCGGGGTATACGCCCAAGTCCAACCGCGAGGCGGGTGACGGCCGACCGGACATCGTGCTGGAGCCCAAACGCCCGAGAGACCCGGCGATCATTTTCGAGCTCAAGCGTCGGAAGAAGTTCAGTCAAATGCAGGGCGGCATCCGGGAGGCCTTCGGGGACATTCGGGAGAAGCGGTACGAGGAGGGCGTCCTCGACGACGGCTTCCTCGGCGTCAAGTCCTACGGGGTGTGCTTCTGTAGGAAGAGTTGCATCATCGAGAGGTACCCAGGCGGGGCTTTTTGAAGCTACGCTGTCACCATTTTGTGATGTACGCTGCTTTTCCGATTGTGGGGCGGCGGTGGCTGTGTTAGAATAGGACGTATCATTGGAAAGGGTACTTTGGAAATATGTTTGGAACAAAAACGCTCTTGCTGGAAATTTTGGACCGGCTGGATGCGATGGAAACGTCTGCGATATTGGAGGAATCGGGCCAGCGTGAAAAGAAGGTGCAGGATGCCGAGCAACTGGAGAAGCGCCTTACGGAGCTGGATTTGGCAAATGCAGAGCGCCTTTCGGAGGTGAAAGAGGCAAATGCCGAGTCCGCAGAGCGTCTTTTGCAGGATTTTTCGGAGCTGCGGGAAGCAAATGCCGAGTCTGCGGGGCAGCTTTCCCTCCGAATTACGGAGCTTCGCGACGCGGCGAACCGCCATGATATGGCGATTGAAGATTTGCTAGACACCTGGGAGGAACTGCAGGGGAAGCAGGAGGAAAAGCTCGGCGAGCTTTCGAGTGCGGTGCTGGAGGCGGCCGCGAGGGAGCGGAGAGAGGCCGAGAAGAGAGAAAAAGCCCTTCTCGATCTCGTCATCTGCTCGCAGGACATTTTTTTCAACCTTCGCAGGGCGGCAGCCGCGAGTGGAAAGGTTCAAACCGGGCAGGAAACAGCTGTGGAAGTGAAGCTGGAAAATGCGCCGGGTGCGCAGGAGGTTCCCGCCAACCGGAAACTGACAGAATCCTGGATTCGCCAGCTGGATATTGCGGAGCAGAAGCTTGCCGGGGCGCGTTTGCCCGCCGGTTTTCTTGTCGTGGGCGAAGCAGGGGTTCCGGTTAATTTCGACGTCCACGAGATCGTGGAGGTGCTCCCCACGGAGAAAGAGGAGAAAAGCCATACGGTCGCGGAGGTGTATGCCCCCGGCTATGTGTACATGGGGCGTGTTTTACGGAAGGCCCAGATTTCCGCGTTTCGTTATGAAAATATTCAGAAAGAACCTGTTTCTGACAGGATCCTTCGCTTCGCTCAGGATGACAAAGCGTAAGAGGATGGCATGGAAGCAGAAACAGCTTTATTAGAGGAGGAACGCCATGAGCATCACAATCGGCATTGACCTTGGGACGTCCACGACGGAAGCTGCGATTTTTCGCGATGGGAAAAAGGAACTGATCCCGAATCCGGACGGCCGAATCATCACGCCGTCCGCAATCGGGCTTGACGAGAGCGGAAACTGGGTGGTCGGCGAGAGAGCCAAAGCCCAGTATCTGTTGTTCCCTGAAAAAACGGCGATGGAGGTGAAGCGGAAGACGGGGACAGACGAGACCGTCCGGCTCGGCCACACCGAGTATGCTCCCGTGGAACTCCAGGCGAAGCTCCTTGCCTATGTGCGAGCCTATGCCTCGGCGTATTTGGAGGCAAATGTCGACCGCGCCGTCATTTCCGTGCCTGCCTATTTTAATGATATTCAGCGGCGCGAGACGATCCTCGCTGGCGAGATGGCAGGCTTCTCGGTGGAACGAATCCTAAATGAGCCGACCGCTGCGGCACTCAGTTATGGTCTTGACCATATGGAGGAGGAGAGCCATATCCTTGTCTACGACCTCGGCGGCGGGACATTTGACGTGACCCTCCTCGAAATGTTCGAGGGCGTTCTGGAGGTGAAGGCCTCCGGCGGCGACAACCAACTCGGCGGCAAAGATTTCGACGAGCTTTTGATGGA
>CADCQU010000079.1 GCA_902803635.1 uncultured Lachnospiraceae bacterium
GAAGGATCCCGTAAGTATTTCACAAAGTTGACGGGATTCTTCGTCGCTTCGCTCCTCAGAATGACAAAAAATGTTACTTTTTGAGCCAACCGTACAGGTAGTAAAGTTTTGCATTCCAGATGAAAGGCTTGTCAATCTGTACTGATGGAATTTTTGAGATTAGAGAAGCGAGGGAGGATCAGTTGATGGATTATCGAAAAGAGAAACGGTTCTCGGGGCTTACCCCCTTTGCGTCCAAGCTCTGGCTTGCCTCCCCGACCATGCACGGGGAAGAGCAGCACTGGGTGGACGATGCCATCACGACCAACTGGGTTTCCACGGTTGGCGCGAACATCAACGAAATCGAAAAGGAGATTGCGGCGTACACGGGCGTGCAGTACGCGGTGGCTCTTTCCGCCGGCACGGCTGCCCTGCACCTTGCGACGAAGCTCGCCGGCGAGAAGCTCTATGGCCAGGCGAAGCCGAATGCCGGCACCCTTGCCGGCCATCGCGTCTTCGCCTCGGACGTCACCTTCGACGCCTCCATCAACCCCATCGCCTACGAGGATGGGGAGGCCGTGTTCATCGACACCGAGCGGGACACCTGGAACATGGACCCCGCCGCCCTGGAGGCCGCATTTGCCATCTACCCCGATGTGCGCCTCGTCGTCGTCGCCCACCTCTACGGAACGCCCGGCAAGATGGACGAGATCCGCCACATTTGCCAGGAACACGGTGCCCTCATCGTCGAGGACGCCGCCGAATCCCTGGGGGCGAAGTATTTATCAGATGCCTCCGGCTGGGTGGAGACCGGCAGCCTTGGCGACTATAACTGCATCAGCTTCAACGGCAACAAGATCATCACCGGTTCCGCAGGCGGCATGTTCCTGACAAATAGCAAGGAGGATGCCGACAAGGTCCGCAAATGGTCCACGCAGAGCCGCGAGGCGGCCCCGTGGTACCAGCACGAGGAGATTGGTTACAACTACCGGATGTCCAACATCATCGCCGGCATCGTGCGCGGCCAGATTCCGCATCTTGAGGAGCACATCGCCCAGAAGAAGGCCATCTACGAGCGGTACGAAGAAGGACTAAAGGACCTGCCGGTTCGCATGAACCCCTACGATGCAAAGAAGTCGCAGCCGAACTTCTGGCTTTCCTGCATGATCATCGACGAGGATGCCATGGCCCCGCACGTGCGCGGCGAGCAGGACGAGCTCTGGCTCCACGAGAGCGGCAAGGCAAGCCCCGGCGAGATTCTGGAAGCACTGCAGGCCTTCAACGCCGAGGGCCGCCCCATTTGGAAGCCCATGCACATGCAGCCCATTTACCGCACGCACGCCTTCATCACCGCCGAGGGCAACGGCCGCGGCCGCAGCAACGCCTACATCGCCGGAAGCGGCATCGATGTCGGAGCGGACATTTTCCGAAGAGGCCTCTGCCTCCCCTCCGACAACAAGATGACAAAGGAACAGCAGGCGCAGGTCATCGAGATCATCCACAGGTGCTTCCGGTGATTTGAAGGATATAAAGAACTGAAAATATTCCCGTATCATTTCTCTGCCCAATGGTGTATAATCATGGGCAGAGATTATTTTTATGTGAAAAACAAGGAGGGTGGCGTGGGAACCTATTTGAACCCGGGAAAACGAAATTATCAAATCTCGATTAATTCCGATATCTATATCGACAAATCCGAAATGATTATGTATTTGAATTCTGTTGTAAATACACAGCAGAGATTTGTCAGTGTCTCCCGTCCCCGCAGATTTGGGAAAAGTATGGCGGCGGACATGCTCTGCGCATACTATGACAGGGAGGCGGACAGCAGGGGGCTGTTTGAAAAAAGGAAGCTTGCACAGTGCACTCCGATAGAAAAAGAGAGTGGCCAGATTCGCTGGGATACATACCTCGGCGGATTTGACGTGGTTCGGATTGTGATAACAAAGTTTTTTAGGAATAGTGTTACGGTAGATAAAGCCCTTGAAAAAATGCAGCGACTTGTGATCCGGGAATACAAGAGAGTGTATCCGGAGATAGAGTTACTTGACGAAAATGACCTTGTGCAGACCTTTGACGATATTTATTCCGTTGAAAACAGGCAAGTTGTTATCGTGATTGATGAGTGGGACGCTCCGTTCAGGGAACGGAAAGATGATAAGGAAGGGCAGAAGGAATACCTGGATTTCTTAAGAGATCTGATGAAAGACAACAGTCATGTTGCACTGGCATATATGACGGGAATCCTGCCAATCAAGAAGTACGGGAAACACTCCGCACTGAATATGTTCACGGAGTATTCCATCATGTTTCCGCGTCAACTGGCACAATATACCGGCTTTACGGAAGGCGAGGTCAAAGATCTTACGGTAAAATATGGACGGGATTTTGGCAGGATGAAGGACTGGTATGATGGATATACTGTCCGCGACATTATTCCTCCCGATCCAGACCATCAGGAATTGAAGGTTTCGGGAACTATGCCTGTGGCCGCCAAATATCATTTGTATTGTCCGTTGTCCGTTGTGGAGGCAACGACGACGGGGGTTGTGAAGGACTACTGGAACAAGACGGAAAACTACGAGGCCCTCGCCGAGTACATCCGCAAGGACTACGATGGCCTGAAGGAGGCCGTGGCGCTTCTCATGGACGGCGGCAGGCTGGAGATTGACACGTCCACCTACCAAAACGACATGACCACCTTCACGGGTCGAGACGACGTGCTCTCTCTCCTTATTCACCTCGGATACATGGGATACGACGACGCAAAAAGCGAGGTCTTCATCCCGAACAAGGAAATCCTGGACGAGTTCAAGGCCTCCACGAAGGGGGAAGAATGGACAGACACGTTCAAGGCCTTCGATACATCACTCAAACTGCTGGAAGCCACGTGGAAATGCGATTCCGACACCGTGGCGGAGATGGTTGAGGATGCCCACAACATAGCGAGCAACAAAACCTACCATGACGAGGCAGCCCTAAGCTATGGGATTCAGCTTGCCTATTATGCGGCGCGAAAGTATTACACGACCATTCAGGAGCTCGATACCGGGAAGGGGTACGCCGACCTTGTCTTTGTTCCGGCTCCCCAGCACGCCGAGAAGCCGCTTCTCCTCATCGAACTCAAATACGGAAAGAGCACAAAAGCAGCCATGGACCAGGTGAGGCGACAGAAATACCTGGACCGTTTCGAGCATTACAAGGGCAACATCCTGATCATCGGCATCAATTACGACAGAGACCTCCCGAACACCAGTCCGGAGTTCAAGCATCATAGCTGCATTATTGAAAAAGCGTAATATGATAGCGTGAGATAAATAATTATGAACGATGTGATAGAATTTCTGAAAAAATATATCTGGAAGAATGGATTTGAAAAACTGTCAGAGAATCCTTTTGACGTCTATAAGGCTTTGGTCAAGGGTAAATCAGCAGTAACTAAATTAGTGGGTATAATTGATAGCACTTCCAATATTTTCCAATAATTATATAGATTTTGATTTTGAGA
>CADCQU010000080.1 GCA_902803635.1 uncultured Lachnospiraceae bacterium
AGGAAAAGCCGGTCGGCGTGATCGCGCAGTTCGGCGGCCAGACCCCGCTCAACCTCGCGGCGGATCTGGAGAAGAACGGCGTGAACATTCTCGGGACCTCCCCGGCGGTCATCGACCTTGCCGAGGACCGCGACCAGTTCCGCAAGGTGATGGACAAGCTCGGGATTCCGATGCCGGAGTCGGGCATGGCGACCACCGTGGAGGAGGCGCAGGCCATCGCGCAGGAGATTGGCTACCCGGTCATGGTGCGGCCGTCCTATGTTCTCGGCGGACGCGGCATGGAGGTCGTCTACGACGACGAGGCGATGGCGGGCTACATGCAGGCGGCCGTCGGCGTGACGCCGGACCGTCCGATCCTCATCGACCGTTTCCTGAACCACGCCCTCGAATGCGAGGCGGACGCGATCGCGGACGGGACGCACGCCTACGTGCCGGCGGTCATGGAGCACATCGAGCTGGCCGGCATCCACTCCGGCGACTCGGCCTGCATCCTGCCCTCAAAGCACATCCCGGCGGAGAACCTGGAGACGATCAAGGAGTACACGCGCAAGATCGCCGAGGAAATGCATGTCGTGGGCCTTATGAACATGCAGTACGCAATTGAGAACGGGACGGTCTTCGTCTTAGAGGCAAATCCGCGCGCCTCGCGTACGGTGCCGCTCGTCTCGAAGGTCTGCGGCATCCGCATGGTCCCGCTCGCGACGGAAATCCTGACCGCCGAGCTGACCGGCAGGCCGTCGCCGGTGCCGGCCCTCAAGGAACGCCACATCCCGTACTACGGCGTGAAGGAGGCGGTCTTCCCCTTCAACATGTTCCAGGAGGTGGACCCGATCCTCGGACCGGAAATGCGCTCGACGGGCGAGGTCCTTGGGCTTGCTGATTCGGTCGGAGAGGCCTTCTTCAAGGCCGAGGAGGGTGCGAAGGCGACGCTTCCACTTGCGGGCACCGCGCTTCTTGCCGTGGACGACAAGGACAAGCCCGAGGTGGTCGAGGTGGCCCGTTCGCTCTACAACGACGGCTTCAAGCTGCTGGCTACCAAGGGTACCTGCCAGCTCATCCAGGCGGCCGGCATCCCGGTGGAGCGGGTGAAGAAGCTCCGCGAGGGCCGTCCGCACATCCTTGACCTCATGACAAATGGCCAGATCCAGCTGATCGTGAACACGCCGGTCAGCAAGGACTCGGCAAATGACGACAGCTACCTCCGCAAGGGGGCGATCAAGCACCGTATCCCGTACATCACCACGATGGCGGCCGCGAGAGCCGCTGCCGAAGGCATCGCCCGCATCAATGCCGGCGGCCGCGGCGGCGTGACCTCCCTGCAGGAGTGGCATGAGAGGATTAAGGATAAGGAGTAAAAAACTCCTCTTGGCTCCCCCTTAGGGGGAGCCAAGTAACAAGAAGCCCGCCGGTAAAACCGGCGGGCTTCTTGTTATTCTTCCTCCATATCGTTTGGCGTCCCCTGTCCCGCATTATCCAGATACGCACGGTACCATTTGCGGAAGGTGTTCGTAGAGACACCCAGATTCAATGCAGCAACATGGGTAGATATCTCCTTCCTCTCATATTTTTCCGCAAGCTCCCCGAAAGAGTCCGGAATCTCGATGGGCGGCCGCCCGAAGCGAACGCCATTGCTGATCGCTTCCGCAATGCCCTTCTTCTGCATTTTCCGCATATAATCGCGGTTTTCCTCGTACTGGGCAATCAACTCCCGAAGCCGCTTGTTTTCAGCCTCCAGCTCTGAAATACGGGCATACAAACTCTCCGTCAAATCACTTTTTCTCGTCATTTTCCTATAGATGCAGCTAGCTGCATCCCCCCTCCTCTCATAGGAAAAACCCACAGTATTCTGTTCAATCAGCATAGGCAAATTTGTCGATTTCCTCGACAAATATTTCCTGCGCGTCAACGTGCAACGATTTCCTCTCCGTTTCACCCCCCCCCAAGAACACTTGTTCTGGTTTGGTAATATACAAACATAAGCAACATAAGCCGCATTTATGTTAATTCATAATAGCATGATGCACCACAGTTGCGTTTCTGTCAAGTACTTTAAACGTATATCCTTGATTTTTAAAGCCCTCGATGATTTCCGGCAGGGCAGTCACGGTATTTTCCTTGGTATCGCCATCGTGCAGAAGCAGAACGATGGTATTCTGGTCGAAGGAGAGGGCATTTTTCACCTCGTCCTCCGCTGTCACGTCCTCCGCCCCGTCACCGGTGACCGCGTTCCAGTCCCAGTACTGGTAACCCATCTCGTTGACCTTCGGGGCTAGCGCAGACATGATGCCCTGGGTGTACAACTTGGACGTCTCGTTGGACGAGCCGCCCGGGAAACGGATGATGGCCGGGACATAGCCGATTTTCTCCTCGGCAAGCCTGCCGATCGCCTCCAGATCCTCAAAGAAGGCTTCCTCAGAAGCGTAGACCTGTTCGTACTCGTGGCTGTAGGAATGCAGCCCGATGGTGTTGCCGCGGTCATAAGCGTCCTTGATGTAATCAAAGCAGTCGGGCCGCTGCGCAGTGATGAAAAATGTCGCGTTGACGCCGTAACGATCCAGAATGTCCAGAACCTGTGGCGTGTAGGGCGACGGCCCATCGTCAAATGTCAGATAGATGACTTTCTCACCGGTCTCCCCGAAGTTCCATTCCCTGTTGTCCGGGTCAAGCTCAATCAGCTTCCGCCTGTCCGCCTCCGTCTTGTCGACCGCCGGCGTCGGCTCGCCCGTTGGACTAACTGCAGGCTCGGCGACCGTGCTTTCGACCTTCTGTACCGAGCTTGTGGTTTGATCCGGTATCGGTGTTGCTACAATGTCTTTTTGCTCCCCTTTTGGCCGGCTTCCGAGCACGACAAAAATCAGGATCACGGCCACGATCGCCACGCCCCCCGCGGCGATGAGAATTTTCTGCCTCTGAACCTGTTTCTTGCGCTGTGCCAACCGAAGCTGCCGCCTTTCCTCGCGGTTCTCCATGGCCACGCCCTCCAATAAGAAAAATTTTTCCC
>CADCQU010000081.1 GCA_902803635.1 uncultured Lachnospiraceae bacterium
CGTAAGGTTTCTCGCAAAGTTGACGGGATTCTTCGTCGCTTCGCTCCTCAGAATGACAGAAAAATCGGGGTCAACTGAATAGTAACATTTTCCTTGCAATCTTTTGCGAACTTTTTTATTTTTTCCTTGACATAAAAAATATCTTCTAATATAATAGTTCGTGCGGTTCTCCCAAACCGCACGATTTTTATGCTCTAAAGAAGTGCATGAAAGTCAAATGCAGGAGGGGCGCCTCTTGCATTTGCGGAAAGGCTCGTAGGAACAGCCTCCCGCAGCAGGCATTTGCCGATGGATGAGAAGGTAATCGGAAGCGGCATTTGCCAAGGCATGCAGACCCAGCGGTGGGTGGTGCATGAGGCAGAGTTTCACCTAAGCCCGGAGAAATGGCTGCCCGACGTTCATAACGGAATTTCATCAGGAGGATTATCCATGGATACATTTATGGCGAAGGCGAGCGACGTCGAGCGCAAATGGTACGTGGTCGACGCAGCGGGCAAGCCGCTCGGCCGTCTGGCTGCGGAAGTTGCCAGCATTTTGAGGGGCAAGAAGAAGCCCATTTACACCCCCTATGTAGATACAGGTGATTATGTGATCATCGTCAATGCCGCGAAGATCAAAGTGACCGGCAAGAAGCTTGACCAGAAGGTCTACTTCCGTCACTCCGAGTATGTCGGCGGCGTCAAGACCATCACGCTCCGCCAGCTCCTTGCGAAGAAGCCGGAGCAGGTTCTGGAGAAGGCCGTCCGCGGCATGCTTCCCCACGGCGCACTTGGCCGTCAGATGTTCTCGAAGCTTCACGTCTATGCAGGTCCGGAGCATGAGCAGGCGGCCCAGAAGCCCGAAGTGCTCGAGCTCAATTTCTAATAGGAGGATACCGAGATGGCAAGCGAAAAGTTTTACGGTACAGGTAGAAGGAAAAGTTCCGTCGCCAGGGTTTACCTCTTCCCGGGCACCGGCAAGATCACGATCAACAAGCGCGACATCGACGACTTCTTCGGGATGGAAACCCTGAAGACCATCGTCCGCCAGCCGCTCAACGCTGTTGACGGCGTCGGCAAATTTGACGTGGTCGTCACCGTCCGCGGCGGCGGTTACACCGGCCAGGCCGGCGCGATCCGTCACGGCATCGCCCGCGCCCTTGTCAAATATGATGGAGAGCTTCGTCCGACCCTCAAGAAGGGCGGCTACCTCACACGCGATCCGCGCATGAAGGAGAGAAAGAAATACGGCCTCAAAGCCGCTCGTCGCGCTCCGCAGTTCAGCAAGCGCTAATCGATACAAAAAATACTCGAAAAACCCCGGAAAACCAGTGTTTTCGGGGTTTTTTTATACCCAAAATTCATTTTTTCCCCAAAAACGCGCTGACAGTGTTTATTCGAACCTGGCGTGCTCTGACCGCGTTTATTGTAGTTAAATTTCATTTTTTGTTCTTTTTTGGCCATTTTTCGACTATGTCCGGAATCCGAAATCCCACAAGTTTTGTGATTGAGCCCAAATATTTATAAGAAAAAATAAATATTTTGGTGATTTTTATAAAAAAATGTTTTATAATGGGTTTATCCTTCGCAGGGACTTCCGCAACGAAGCAGCCTGTAATAAAAATGAAAGGAGGACAGCAAGTGATTTACACAGTAACCTTCAACCCGTCGTTGGATTATATCGTCTCGGTGGACCACTTCCGGAGCGGCACGATCAATCGAACGACAAAGGAACTTCTCTTCCCCGGCGGGAAGGGAATCAACGTCTCTATTGTTCTGGGAAACCTGGGCTTTGAAACCATCGCCCTCGGCTTCACCGCAGGCTTTACCGGGGACCACCTGGAAAAGCTCCTCGGAAAAATGGGGGTCCGCAGCGATTTCATCCGCGTCGAAGAAGGGATGTCCCGCATCAACGTGAAGCTCCGCTCCGATGAGGAAACGGAGATCAACGGAATGGGCCCGGCCATCGCTCCCGAAGACATTAAGCGGCTGTACGCGCAGCTCGACCGTCTTACGGAGGGCGACATCCTGGTCCTGTCCGGAAGCATCCCTGCGGTCATGCCGGAAACGATGTACATGGACATCATGAAGTATCTCGAGGGCCGCGGCATCCGGATCGCCGTCGATGCCACCCGGCAGCTCCTGACCAAGGTTCTTCCCTGGCATCCCTTCCTGATCAAGCCCAACAACCACGAGCTCGGGGAAATCTACGGGGTCGAGATCCGCACCCAGGATGAGGTCGCGGTCTACGCAAGGCGTCTTCAGGAGGAGGGCGCGCGGAACGTCCTGGTTTCCATGGCCGGGGACGGCGCCGTGCTGATCGACGAAAACGGACAGGAGCACCGCTCGAAAGCCCCCCAAGGGAAGCTCCGCAATTCCGTCGGTGCCGGGGATTCCATGGTGGCCGGCTTCATCGCCGGGTATCTTGCCAATGGAAGCTATGAGGAAGCCTTCAAAATGGGTGTCTTCACCGGAAGCGCCAGCGCGTTTTCCGATAACCTGGCGACGAAGGAGGAGGTCCTCGCGCTCATGGCCCGGAACGCGGAAAGCTGAAAAAAACAACCCTGAAACTACCTGAAACTGAACAGACACGCGCAGCCCGGGGAACCCGCAAGCCTGACCAAAATTGTACCCGCCAGTCCCCTCAAGACTAACAAGAACCTTGACAATCCCTGTTATTAATCCAATCGACAGAATCCTTATGCTTTCTATAAATATGCTGCAAATGGCCGCTCGTTGAAGGCGGCTGAAGCTACACATTTCTGCGGCAAAGCTGCATTTGTCGGCAAATGAAAGGAGATCATTCCTCATGAAGCAAAAGGTACAGTCCTTTGGACGTTTTTTAAGCGGCATGGTCATGCCGAACATCGGCGCGTTTATCGCCTGGGGCCTTCTCACGGCCCTGTTTATCGCTACCGGCTGGCTCCCCAACGAGCAGCTGGCCACCATCGTA
>CADCQU010000082.1 GCA_902803635.1 uncultured Lachnospiraceae bacterium
GCATATCTTTTCGAACAGTGAAGAAAAACAATATTTTTAACAAAAGACTATATATCTTTTTTACTTTTTAATGTTTTTTATAACCTTCTTCGAATCCACCAGAACGATAAATTGCAAGAATTCAGCTAAAAATCCCTGTCCCCTATTGCTTCTCATTTATTAAACATGGTCAGCAAAAAGCATCCGACTCCGACGACGACAAATGCAGCTCCTGCGAGGATGATGGTGAGGTTGTCTCTTGGGACAAAAATCTGCTCCGGATTGTCAGGGTTATAGCAAATCTCAACCTGCTCGCCAATCTGGTATTTGCATCTACTGCGGCCAACGCCGTTCCCTCCTTCCATGAGGGAGCCGTCCGGAAGGCGGAATTGAAAGACGGGAATATAGACCGTGGAAATGGTCGTGCCGGTATCCGGGTCGCTATCTACGTGCTCCTCCTCCAAAATGCGCGTCACGCGGGCCGTCACCCGCGACGTGCATTTGCCGCGCAGCCGAAAATGGTTCAGGAGCAATGCGCAGCCCCCGGCAAAGAGCAACGCGCTCACCAGATATCCCAACCAGTTACCAGCCTCAAAATTTAACATCGCAACCTCCTGTCAAAACTCCTGTCATCAGGGATTGAATCTGTGAAATTACAGCAACTAGCAGTATCGCGCCAATTGCTACAAAAACATCTCTAACTTCTATTCCTTCATGTTATTTGTTTTCAAGATGTAAATCATAGGAGATGTCAATCTCTTCTCCCGGCTGAAACGGTGTTATCTTTTTATTCCGCTCCTTGATACGGCTGCTTTCCGGAAGAGAAAATTGAAATTCTGCCGTATAGGCATCGTAAAAGCGTTTTTTCCCATTCTCATCTGTTTTTTCTTGCTGCTCGATTTTTGTAATACGTGCCTTAGTGTTTTTTCTTGATTTTTCCTTATTAGACGAAGAGCCTGTACATGCTATTACCACAATGATAATAAAAATAAAAAAAACAAGAATATAAGCCATAGTTTCTGAAGTTTGCATAGTTTCCCCTCTCTATTCTTTCAATCATTTACCCTGCTATTCCCATCGCCCCGAGGGCGATCCCATTCTGGGATATCAACGACTTAGCGTGCAGAAAAACATCCCGTGAACGTTTTTCTGTATGCGTCCCATAACTCTATTTCTTTGTGGTACATAAACATCGCATGAAAATTTACTCGCTATACACCAACTGGAATTCGGCGGTGACCCCGCTCTTGGTGATGCGGTACTCTCCGTAATCGAGATGGAGGAGGGAAATGTCGCAGGCCTCCTCCGCCGTGCTCCGCGGCGGAATTTCTCGGGCAATCTCGATGAACGACAGCTCGTCCATCCCCGGAACCATCCTCCATTCGCCGCCCTCCTTATATTCGAGCCAGAACGCCGGGGACGTGTACCGCTCCTCTTTGGCATTGTTGACAAATGTGACCGTGAGCGTTTCTTTGGGGACAAAGCCTGTCACCTTCATCGAAAGCCCATCAGTCTCGCCGGGTGTCGAGCCGTCCAGCATTAAAATCGGCTGTATGCGTTCAGCCATTGAATCTTCCCACGAAGTATCTTTTCCCATACTATCTGTCCCATCCTTTCCGGATTCATCCCCGCTCATCGTGCCGGAGCTGCTTGCCGCAGAGGCATCCACCTCCGTCCCCTCCACGGGGCCTGTCCACTCCTTCATCCCGGCAAATTTCACAAGGTCCGTGTAGCCCATGTCGTGGAGCTTCACCGCCAGATAGTAGCTAAGGCCGCCTCCCCCGCAGTAGAGGAAAATGCGCTGGTTCTTGTCCGGAAGCTCCGCTGGGGGCGCGTCGCTCACGGTTTCATCCGGAATATTGATGGAACCTGGGATATGTTTTTTCGCGAAGTCCTCGGCCGGGCGGGCGTCCACCAGGATGTAGCCCGTCTCCTCCGCGAGCATCTTCGCGGCCTCCTCCGTCGAGACCTGCAAAATGCCCGGAACCGGCGTCGGCGTGGCTTCCGGAGTGGAGGAAAGGGACGAGTCCGAACTTACGGAGGAAGAAGAAGTGGAGCTCTCCACAGCCGTCCCCGAAGCTCCTGTGGAAGAACTTCCCGCCGCCCCGCAGCTTGAGAGAAAAACCGTGGCCGCAGTCAGTATCGTTAGAAAAACCCTTTTTCTCATCTTATCCTCCGTTACAATTTAGCCATTTTGAAAATTCTGTTTTGCTCCATGCTTGTCATTCTGAGGTGCGCGCCCTTCGGACATCCCAGAATCTAATCGCCTTCGGCGATGAGGGATGAGGAAAAGCACCGAAGAATCCCGTCAACTTTGCGAAAAACCTTACGAGATTCTTCGCTTCGCTCAGAATGACAGCCCCTCTCACCCCAGCTCCGCCTCGGCCCGTGCAAGTGAGGCGGCGATGACGGCATCCATGTCGTAGTACTTGTACTCGCCAAGGCGACCGCCGAAGATGACCTTCTCCTCCTTCGCGGCCAGCTCCTTGTAGGCCGCATAAAGCTTTCCGTTCTTCTCGTCGTTTACGGGGTAGTAGGGCTCGTCGCCGAGCTTCCACTCCGAGCTGTACTCACGGCTGATGACGGTCTTCGGAAGGTCGTTCCCCTCCTCGTCCTTCCCAAACTCGAACCATTTGTGTTCGATAATGCGCGTCCACGGGGTTTCCGCATCCGTATAGTTTACGGCCGCATTTCCCTGGAAATTCGGGATATCGAGCGTCTCGTTCTCGAAGCGCACGGAACGGTATTCGAGCGGACCGAGCGCGTAGCCGAAGAACTCGTCAATCGGGCCGGTGAAGACGACCTTCTCGCACAGAGCATCCAGTTCCGCGCGATTTTTGAGATAATCAATCCCAAGCCGCACTTCGATATCTCCAAGGATATTCTCCACCAGCTTCGTATATCCCCCCACCGGAATTCCCTGGTAGAGGGCATTGAAATAATTGTTGTCAAAGGTCAGCCGCACGGGGAGGCGCTTGATGATGAACGCCGGCAGCTCCGTGCAGGGCCGCCCCCACTGCTTCTGGGTGTAGCCCTTGATGAGCTTCTCGTAAATGTCCGTGCCGACGAGTGAGATGGCCTGCTCCTCCAGGTTCCGCGGCTCGGTGATGCCCGCCTCCTTCCGCTGCTCCGCAATCTTCGCGGCGGCCTCGGCCGGGGTCACGACGCCCCACATCTTATTAAAGGTGTACATGTTGAACGGCAGGGAGTACAGCTCGCCCTTGTAATTCGCCACCGGAGAGTTCGTGAAACGATTGAACGTCGCGAACCGCGTCACATAATCCCAGACCTTTTTGTCATTTGTGTGGAAAATGTGCGCTCCGTAGATATGTACGTTAATCCCTTCCACCTTCTTTGTGTACACATTTCCCGCGACATGCGGCCGGCGGTCCACCACCAGCACCTTCTTGCCTGCATTTGCCGCCTCCCGCGCAAACACCGCCCCAAAAAGCCCCGCGCCAACAACTAAATAATCATATGTTCCCATCATCTATATCCTTTCTTTATCTAAAGTTACTGTTCAGCTGACTTCTTGTCAGTTGTCATTCTGAGGAGCGAAGCGACGAAGAATCCCGTCAACGATAGCGAAAACTTACGGGATCCTTCGCTTCGCTCAGGATGACACGCCCTTTATGATGCAAAATTGACCTTTTTCAGTGGGGGCTGCTAAACAGTAACTATCTAAAAGCTATCAGCTTTCCTCCTCTATCCCCTCATGAAACTCCACGAGTTCCCCGTGGCATTTCGCCTTGGATTCTTCATCTGCATAACCAAGGCAGGCGTACACCGTCTGGGAATCGATGCCGGGGTCTTCCACCCGCAGTGCCCCGGCGTGCAGCTCGAGCACGAGCTTCCTGTCATCCACCTGCAAGCCCTCCTGCAGGAACGCGCGGTAGTCGTCATATCCCTTCTGCAGCTCCGCGACGGGCAGCGTGTTGCTAATCACCGCGAACTTCGTCCCGTCCATCCGGTAGAGATGCCCCATCTCCCCCGTCCGCGCAAGCGCTTCCCGCGCATGGACCTGCAGCACGCGGTTTCCGAAATGATAGCCGTACTTCTCGTTAATCTCGGAGAAACGGCTGATCCCGAAGAGGACCACGCTGAAGCTGGTGTTCCTCTTAATGTAGCTGTCCACATCCTCGAAAAAGCCATACTGGTTGTGCAGCCCGGTCAGCGGGTCAATATGCCCGAGCAGGTTGTGGTTGCGGATGTTGCCGACAAAATAGTCCGGCTCGCCGGAAGGATCCCGGATCACGATGCCGCGGCAGGTTAATACATCATATTCCCCCGTGGGACGCTGCGCCCGGTACTGCATATCGTGTCCTGCGGCATTTCCTGCAAATATCTCGTCGATGCCTTTGTGGTAGGCCGCCCGGTCTTCCGGATGGATATGGTTCTCCCAGACATCGCCCGCGCCGTACATATACTCGGCCGGCAGCCCGTAGATATCCACTGCATTTTTCGACCAACGCGAAAAGTCATATTTCATGTCGCAGAGGAACACGTAGGTACCGTCCGAGACCATCTCGAAGGCCTTGTACAGGGCCTCCAGCATAATCCGCCTCTCCTCGGTGATGATCCGGAGATTTGCCTTCTCCTTGAGGGAATGGCTTTCCTGGACCAGCTTCATCTCCTTTAAGCGGATTTTATCCTCGTACATCCGGCTGTCGGCGCGATTAAAAACGTCCACGACATGCCGGTCCTCGCCGCGTCGGAATTTCGAAATTCCCGAGGCCACGATCGGCCCCTCGCCGATGCGCGTATTCTCCTCCACCTGCCTTTGGAGGCTCCCGACCAGATACTTCCGGTCCTCGTAATCCCCGTCCATCAGGACCACGACAAATTCATCCCCGCCGATGCGGAACACCGGGCTGTGCTGGAAGATACGGCAAATGAGCATGCAGGCGGCTTTGATGTATTCGTCTCCCGCCTTGTGTCCCTTGGTATCATTGATGACCTTGAGGCCGTTGATATCACAGACCACGATGCCAAATGGCTGCCCGTCGCCGTCGATCTCCTCCTGCAGCCTCCTCTCCATCTCACGGTAGGCCGTCTTGTTCTTCGTGTGCGTCAGCTCATCCCTCCGGGCCATTTCATTTGCCAACTTGAGTTCCGACAAATGCTCCTGCTCCCGGCGGACATTTTCCTCCCGATTTTCCACGCAAATGATGAAATGGCTGTGGTCGGAGGAATAGGTCACGGACATGCGCGTAAACTGGGTCTGCCCGTCGGCAAGGAGCATCCGGTAATCCTCGGTGAGCTGCCGTCTTGCGTCGAGCTGGGAGATCAGGTTGTCCCGGTCAAGGAAAAGCTTGATCCTCTCCAGGTCCTCGGGAAAGATCAGCCTGTCCGCGTTTTTCCTGGCCGTCCCGAAGAAATCATCCCCCTCCTCCTGGACTTTCATCTCGCCGGATAATCTTTTCGCGGAAAGCTCGACGTAATGCGTCGTCTCGGAGTCGATATAGTAGATCATGTCATAATGGTCCGCCAGCCTCTCCGCAATCTGCGTGAAGGTCACGCTCCTCTTCTGGCTCTCTTTCAGGGCCAGCTCCGTCTGGATCTCCAGTTCGATATTCTTAATACAGACAATGATGTGCTTCCCATCCCGGGCCAGAAGCTCCGTATGGCGGATGTGCCGGACCTCTCCATTCACCACCAGGCGCCAGTTCATGGAGAAGGAATGCCCGTTCTTTAAATTGTCCAGCATCACGTCCTTATAATGCAGGCTCATGACGATTTCCTGATCCTCCGGATGCACATATTTCCGGATGCTCCTTCTGCTCTCCGCGAAAAAGTCATTTCCGGTCGCCGGCACGTTCAGCTTTTTGTATTCATTTGTCGAAGAAATTTCAACATACGTGTCGGTTTCGATATCGATATAATACAGCGTGTCATACTGCTCGGCGAGGCTTGCGGTAATCTGGTCGTAAACATCCTTCTGCCGGGCAATCTCCCGGTCCATCTCCCGCTGCCGGTATTCCGCGTCAATATCGTTGAGGCCGACGACAAGCCGGAGGCCTTCCTCCTCCTCCACCAGGACGGCATTCATCTGGACATAGAGGGGCTTTCCATTCAGGAGGACGCGGTAAATGAAGGTGAAGCTTCCATTTTTCTCTATTTCCGCCAGAATGCTCTCCATGGTGACTCTGGAAAGCAGTCGTTCCAAATCATCCGGGTAGGTGTAGGCCTTGGACGCTTTCCGTACGGCGGCAAAGAAGTCCTCCCCTTCCTTGGCCTGTGCGAAGCACTTCTCATACTCCTCCGTCGAGCTGAATTCCCGGTAATGGCCGCTCTCCGGGTCGATTACGTACACGCAGATAAAGTTCCCCGTGAGCTCATGGAGGCGGGCGTAAATGGCACTGTCATTTTTCGCCTCCTCGTAGGCCTTCTTCGTCCTGTCCCGCTCCTGCCGGATTCGGAACGCCTCCGTCACGTCCTGGCACAGGCCAAGGAGGCACTGCCGGCCGGAGCTGTCGATGAATTTGAGCTTGGTCGTCTGAAAATGCTTCTCGCCCCCAGCGGCATCCCGCACGTCCTCGAAAAATACATAGGGCTCGTCCATGCCGAGGGCCTTTTTGTCGTCCTCCACAAAATGCGCCGCCGTCTCGTGGTCAAAAATGTCTAAATCCGTGAGTCCGACCACGCCAGCGGGCGTTTCCTTATGCGCATACTCGGCAAATGCCTGGTTGCAGGCCAGATAGACTCCTGTTTGGGCGTCCTTGGTGAAGGACATGGCGGGCATATTGTTGAGAAGGGATGAGACGGACTCCTGAAGCTCGATGATCCTTTGCTGGGTGCTGGCTTCCTTCTTTTGCGACACATTTGCCGCAAGCTCGGCATTGGCTTCCTTGACAACCGCATCCTTCCGGGGACCGTCAACGGAGAGGATGGCAACGGCAAATGCAGAGCTCCCGGTGACGGGATTTGTGAAAACCCGCCGCGCAAAGGAGTGAATGACAGACCCATCCTCAGTCCGCTCGTCAATAAAGGCCCGGTCATTTGCAAGGCGGCAGTCCGTAAGCGCCTTTAAAAATCCGGAACCGAACCTGACCGTCGGCACCGTGCGCGGCGTGTTGTTTTCGCCCGTAACAATGCCAACCGTCCGGCGCAGAAAGCCATGGCAGGACTGGTTCCCGCGCACAAGCCGGATCCCGTCCCCGTCCGCATTGAGCTCGATAATCCCCATGGGGATTGTGTCGAAAATGTTGCGGAATACGTTTTCGTCAACGCTCGCCATGAACGAGAGGTCATAGAGGTTGATGCGTCCCATGGCATCATAATAGCCGGTCTCCTCCGGGTTCTCGAAACCAATCTGGATGCCGGTTTTATAGCGTTCCAAAATGTTGGAAAGCGGGGTGGGCTTTAAATAGTAGTAGCCCTGGAGCTTCGAGCAGCCGATGGTCTGGAGGAAGCGGACCTGTTCCACCTTCTCCACGCCCTCGCAGATCGTATCCACGCCCAGGGCGGTTGCCATTTTCATCAGCTCCGTCAGGATAATCCTGCCTTTGTCGCCCTCCTCCAGCTTCCGCATGAAGCTCATATCGAACTTGATGAGGTCAAAGGGGATGCTCTGCAGAACGTCCAGCGCGGAGTACCCGCTCCCGAAGTCGTCCATCCAGACAGGAAAGCCCAGGCTCCGGAACCGCTCCACCTGCGTCTTCATAAATTCAAAATCACTGCCAATGATACTTTCCGTGATTTCGATGGCCAGCCTGTCCCGGCTAATCCCGGCAGCGTCCACCCTCTTGCGGATTTCCTCCACCATGTCGCAGGCGTCGAAATCGGATCTGGAGAGGTTGACGGACTGGGGAACGATGTAGAGTCCCGCATTTTCCAGCGTCCGAATCTTCTCCAGTACCTCTTCCACCACGAAGAGATCAAGCTTATAGATGACCCCTGCATTTTCCAGTTCCGGAATGAAGTCGGCGGGGGAAAGGAAGCCCTTCACCGGATCAATCCACCGGGCCAGCGCCTCCTCGTCGCACACTCTTCCGCTGACCGCCCGGACGATTGGCTGGTAATAGACCTGCACCCATTTTTCCGCGATGGCCCTGTCCAGATTCGAAAGAAGGTACTGGCGCATTTTGAGCTCGCTCCGCATTTTCTTCTTAAAAATCTTGAAGCGGGAGGTGCCCGATTTCGGGATGGAGTCGCAGGCCATCTTGGCCCGGTCGCAGGCCGCGCTCATGGGGATCTCCTCCGTTCCGTCCGGATAGATGCCGACCCGAACCGGAAGCGAATTCCCGCCGTTCAGCCCGCCCATTTGCGTAAAGAGCCGCCGCAAAATGTCCTTCACCCCTATTTTGTCGGTATACACGGCAAAGTGGTCCGCATTGACGTGGCAGCAGTTTTCATTGCCAAAGGTCTCCTCCAAAAGCCTGGCAAAGGCTTTCAGCAGCTTGTCGCCTTCCGCAAAGCCGTAAACGTCGTTATAGCCCTTCATGCCGTCGAGGTCAAAAAAGAGAAGAACCGCTTTGCCGCCATTTTCCTTCAAAGCATTCTTTTCCTCCTCGGCCAGAAGGAAAAAGTGGGTCATGTTGGGAAGCCCGGTCAGCTGGTCATAGTAGTTGGCTTTGAGGAAGCTCTCCTCGTGCAGCGCATGGTTGAACACCTTGTTCAGCGTCGCAACCTGCTTGTCGTCCTCGGTATATTCGCCTTCGTCCGTATACCATACATACGCAAGCCGAACGCCGTTTCCGGTATAGACGTGCTCGCCGATGCCGTGGATGATGCGGCAGGGCTGCTGCTCTCCGTGGTGCAGCTTTGCCCGGAAGATCACCTCGTATTTTCCGCCCTCCACGGTAAATCGGTGCACGGCATCCGCAAGCCTCCCGACATCATCGGGGTACGTGTTGGCCAGCGCGTTCTGGTTGGAGACGCGGTAGGCCTCGGCCTTGTCCTCGTAGCCAAACAACTTGCAGAAGCCCTCCGACACGGCAAGCGTATACACATGCCGATCCACGAACTGGTAGACAGCCAGCGGCGTTGGCTGCATCTCAAGAATCCTTAGCTCTGTATCGCTAAAACGATATACTGTTCCCATACGCAACCTCCCACGGATGTCCAAAGATGGCCCCCCGGTATCAATCGTATTGACCGACCGCGAAAGACCATCTCCGATGTCAAAAGACGGCTCCTCGAAAAATATATATCATTATAACATATCACTCCCCGTTTTTCATCATCAACCTTACACCTTCATCAACCTTATTGTTACTCCAGACACAGTTCAGGTACCCCTCGAAAAAGGCTTCATTGCTTCGTGAAGAGCCTGTCATCCTGAGCGAAGCGAAGGATCCCGTTAGGTTTTTCCCAAAATTGACGGGATTCTTCATCGCTTTTCATCATTCCTCATCGCCGAAGGCGATTCGATTCAGGGATATCCGAAGGACGCGCTCTTCAGAATGACAAAAAAAGAGGAGCCGCCTGAACAGTAACACAGCCTGGTCGCAAAATCAGCCACAAGCTTGCTTTTCGGGGCTTTGTGGCTGATTCCAGGAGGCAAGCCTGGTCGCAAAAGCCTGGACGTCTTCGGACAGCCCCCACTTTTTAAGCTCAAAACACTTATTTCGGGGATTTGAGCTTATCTTGCCTCCAAGCAGTCCACGCATGTTAAGCTCAAAACGCTTATTTCGGGGATTTGAGCTTAACTTGCCTACAGGCAGTCCACGCATGTTAAGCTCAAAACGCTTATTCCGGGGATTTGAGCTTATCTTGCCTCCGGGAATTCCCCGTATGTTAAGCTCAAAACGCTTATTTCGGGGATTTGAGCTTATCTTGCCTCCGGGAATTCCCCGTATGTTAAGCTCAAAACGCTTATTTCGGGGATTTGAGCTTAACTCGCCTCCGGGAATTCCCCGCATGTTATGACAGAAAGCAGGGGGGCCGCCTGTAGCGGGAATAATCACCCCCTAATAGACTCGTTGATTGCCTTGATATCCTCCTTCAGCTTCCTATACTGCACAACTCCGATAATCGCATATGTCACGGCGTATCCGGCCAGCGTACAAATAATCGCCTGCGGATATTTCTGAAGCTGCCAGAGATAAATCGTGATAAAGAGACAGACCGCGCTCGTAATAACAAAATAGAGGCACCACTGGACAATCACCCCAATCCGCCGGCACTCAAAAAGAACCGTCGCCCCGCCAAAGGTTGCTCCAATCACGCCGTAAAGCAAGACGTTCACGTACGTGGCCATCACCGGTGTCGGAAACTTCGCCAAAAAATCAGGCGAAATAGAGACAAAACCGGGGGTCCCCAGCCCGTTCCCAATCACATCAATCAAGAGATTCACCACAAGCCCGACAAAGGCAGAAATCAGGAAGCTTGTACCCGCTCGCCGAAAAAACATCTTCATATTCGATCCTCCCAAATAATTCTACCTATATGATTAACCAAAAGCGTTCTGTTTCGTTTGAAATTCGCGGTCTTTTCATATGTTCAACCAGCTGTAACAATTCTACCTACTCCTTCTCCCCCAAAAGCAACGCCTTAATCTTCGCGACATTTCTTCGGGAGGTATAGGTCTCGTACCCCGTACACATGATGACCCGGATCGTCCCCATGACGCTCAGGTCAAGGCTCCTGATCTTCCGTACGTTGACAAGTTCCGACTTGGAAATGCGCACGAAGCCTGCATTTGCCAATTCCGACTCCAGCTCGTAGAGCTTCTTCGAGACCACGTACCTCCCCTCCGCATCCATGGCAAATACCCGCTGCCCCTCCGCAAAGAAGGAGACCAGGTCCTTCGGCATGAGCCGCCGCCGGTTCCCGCGCTCGTCCGTCGCCGGGAGGGACGTATCATAAAGGGCATGCAGCTCCTCCAGCACACGCCTCGCCTCCTCATCCTCGCGATTTTTACATACATGAATCTCCAATTCCGCATACTTTGCAGAAATCTCCGGCTTAATCCGCATCGCTTCCACGCTCCTCATCAGGGTTCGGACTTCTTTTCGGTCTTCCTCCTATCGTACCCCAAGAAATGAGACAAGGCAACCTCTTTTCCAGAGGTTGCCCGAGAAAAAGCGTGGCCGTGACGGAGAGGGGCCTCACTGCAAATCCGCCCGCATTTTCGTCTTAAAGAGCACCGAGGCAAGCACGGTCAAAATCACCGCGCAGCACACCACCACAAGAAGCGGCAGCCCGAAGCTCTCCCAGCAAAAATCCATTTGTATGGCCGCCCGCACGGACTTCGTGCAATACAAAAACGGCAGACATTTGCAAATGGTAAGAAGCACGCCGCCAGTATGTTCCGCGTCAAACCAGATCGCTCCCATAAACGACCCCAGCGAAATGATAACGGAGCAAAGCCCGGGGGCCGCGTTCTGGTTAAAGAGCGTCCCGAAAATGAACCCGATGGCGGTTAACATCAATGCGGACGGCAGAAGCGTCAGCAGCCCGCAAATGAGCCCCAGCGGGGAGATTGCCGTTCCAACAACAAGCGAGATAAGAAACGCCGCCA
>CADCQU010000083.1 GCA_902803635.1 uncultured Lachnospiraceae bacterium
ACCGCCGTCATGCGGATGAACCAGGACTCGCGGGCGTAGTAGATGAGCGGGGTGCCGCAGCGCCAGCAGTGCGGATAATCGTGCTCGAATTTGGGAGCCGCGAAAAGAAGGCCGCGCTCCCTGAGGTCCTTCAAAACCTCCGGATCCGCCGAAACCGCGCCATTTGCCATTTCCTTCTCGGTCGGCTTGCAGCGCATTCCGGCAAATGGCGTCTCCTCCGTCATTTTTCCGGCCTCATCGACAAATTTGAGGAGCGGCAAATCGTATTTCCGGCCGATCCGCGCGTCGTCCTCACCAAAGGCAGGCGCGATGTGGACGATGCCGGTACCGTCGGTCATCGTGACATAGCCGTCGCAGGTCACGAAATGGGCCTTCTTGCCCTGAGCCGTGGCCGCCTCGGCGGCACAGTCGTAGAGCGCGACGTATTCCTTCCCTTCGAGCTCGCTCCCCTTGAACTCCTCCAGGATTTCCGTCTCCTCGCCGAGCACCTTCTCCATGAGGGCCTTCGCAAGGACGAACACCTCACCATTTGCCTTCACCTTTACGTAGGTTTCGTCAGGATTCACGCAGAGCGCGCAGTTGGAAGGCAGGGTCCACGGCGTGGTCGTCCAGGCAAGGAAGGAGTAATCGCCCTCCTTCGCGCGGAAACGGACGACGGCAGAACGCTCCTTCAGAGACTTGTAGCCCTGGGCTACCTCGTGGCTCGAAAGCGGGGTGCCGCAGCTCGGGCAGTAGGGAACGACCTTGTAGCCCTTGTAGAGGAGGCCGCGGTCGAAAATCTGCTTGAGTGCCCACCACTCGGACTCGATGAAGTTGTCATGGTAGGTGACATAGGGATTGTCCATATCAGCCCAGAAACCGACGATTTCTGAAAACTCACGCCACATACCCTCAAACTTCCAGACCGAATCCTTGCACTTTGCGATGAAGGGCTCGACGCCATACTCCTCGATGGCCTCCTTGCCCTCGATGCCGATTTCCTTCTCGACCTCAATCTCCACCGGCAGCCCGTGCGTATCCCAGCCGGCCTTCCGCGGGACCATCTCCCCCTTCATCGTGTGGTAACGCGGGATCATATCCTTGATAACCCTCGTCAGCACATGCCCGATGTGGGGCTTCCCGTTCGCCGTCGGCGGCCCGTCATAAAACATATACGTCGGGCAGCCCTCCCGCTGCTTGATGCTCTTCTGGAAAATATCATTTTCCACCCAGAATTTCGCCGTCGCCTTCTCGCGATCCACGAAATTCATATCCGTGTCCACTTTCTTGTACATCACGCCACTCCTTTCTCGTCAGATTGGCCTTCTGGTCAATAGAAATTTATAGTTTCAGTGACAGGCGAAGCCTGTCATTCTGAGAACCCGCTGCTATCCTTCGTAAAGCAATCGCACCTCTCGCCTCCCCCTCAGGGGGAGGTGGCACGGCGAAGCCGTGACGGAGAGGGGCCTTCACCCCTGCACCTTCATCCGGTTCGCCTTCGTCCTCTGCCGCTCCCGAATCTCCGCGGCCTCCTCCTCCTCAATCATCTTCGTCGTCTTAATCGCGAAAAACTTCCCGTCGCGATCCTGCCGCACACGAACCTTGCTCTTCACAAAGCCATGCTCCGGGCAGAAGCCCACGGCCAGATGGTTCCTTCCACCCTCCGAAAACCAGGGCACGCGCCGCCGCACGGTCTTCCCGCAGACAAAGCAATGCACCTGCGAAACACCAGCATCCGCCAGCATCACGTCACGGTTCGAGAACGCCCGCGAGATAAACTTCTCATACGTCTCGTAGCGAAGGCAAATCTCCTCCTCCTTATCCTGCGGGTTCCGGTAACAGTCAATCGAATAATTCTTCTCAATACATGCATTAGGAATCCGCTGCAGGATTCTCGCCGTATACACCGCATCCTCCAGCGCCTCGTGGAAGCCGCCCTCGTCCGTAAGTCCAAGGAAATCCACCGCATACGAAAGCGCCCGCCGGTCCTTCCGCGTCTCGTACGTAATTGCAAACAATTTCTGCACATCCTCGTACAAAATCGGCCCCGGCAGCAGATTCCCCATCCGGAAATAGTCAAGGTTCCGCTGCATTTCCGTCAGATCCGTCGTCCCCCAGATGCAAAACCGCGGTTCTTCCCCGCACCATTCCAGGAACTCCCGTCCCACCTCGCGGAACGGCCGCCCCTCCTGCATCAGGGTCTTCATCGTCAAATGAATCACCTTCCGCGTCTGGTAGTGAATCTGCCTGTACACCGACGGCCGCACCAGCGCGTGGTACGTATCCAAAATCTCCAGCGACTCGCTCAGCTTCACCGCCCCAATCTCAATAATCTCAAATGGCAACCTGGGGTTCGCAAAATCCTTGCCCATCGGGCATTGGTTCCACTCCAAATCAAATACTATATAGTCCATCCCTCCCCCCACTTCTCCTGTCACGATTTAGGCAGCCACCCCGTATCCTTTTCCCGTCACACGCCCGCCAAACCGCAACCTTCTCTTTCCTCTTATGGCGAATACTTTCCCTATTATACTCCCTTCCCTCCCGCTTGTCACGAAAAAAATTCTGCTCTTTCAATTGCCCCCCCATCTCCCCGCAGGGGAGCTTATTCGCTTGCCACTTGGCTCCCCCTAAGGGGGAGCTGTCGTCGAAGCCGACTGAGAGGGGTGCAGACTTTCAGAAGCTACGGAATGAGAGAGGAGATACCCTTGCTTCATGAAGGAGCGACGCCCCCTCTCCGTCAAACTTGGCTCCCCCTTTGGGGGAGCTGTCAGTACCGAAGGCACTGACTGAGAGGGTTTACGCCGTGCCCTCGCCCTCAAAGAAGCAATCTCCACCTTGCCACGTCCCCCCATCTGCGATATTATATATAGAAGAAACTCATTCTCTGCACTCTTACATAATAATAGAAGAAACTCATCCCAAGGAGGTCCCCACCATGTCCAAAATAAGAATCGTCTCCCCCGACTCTCTCAATATGGCAAATGCCACCCACGCGGATATTTACCTCTCCGGCGGTACCGTGGAGTACCGCGGCTCCATCCCGGCAAATGCCGGCCGCAACGTCATCGAGATCGCCGGCCTCTCCGTCACCGACCCCTCCCGGATTCAAATGCGCTTCTCCGGCGGCGTCTCTTCCTGCCACGTCCTCGGATTTGAGACCGTGAAGCTCGAAACTACCCCCGCCCGTAAGGAATTAGAAAAGAAAATCCGCGACACCCGGGAAGCCATCGACATCCTCAGCCTCCAGTACGAGGCCTGGAAAAAGAGCGCGGACGCGGCCGAGCCCGGCGCATACGCCGAACAAATGGAAAAGGCCATCGAGTCCCTCCCCAGCCGCCTCCGCCAGAATCGTTCGGAAGCCCATAAAAAAGAGGAGGTCCTCGAAGACCTCCTTGCCGAGCTCGAAAAAGCCACCGAGGGCGAAATCAAAGCCCTCCCCCTCCTCCGCGCAGAAATCTTCGCCGAGAGCGAGGGCATTTGCCACTACTCCATCCTGGCCGACGACGACGTCCGCTGGGAACCCTTCTACGAAATCAACGTCGAGAGCATCGAAAAGCCCCTCACCGCAAGGCTCCGGGCCACCATTTGCCGGAACGGCGGAAAGGACTGGGACGGCATCTCGCTCAAGCTCATCTACGGCAACAAAAACCGCGAAGGCACGCGCCCGACGCTTCGCCCCTGGACCCTCAGCACGCAGCCGGCCCAGCGTCCCCTGATGCGCATGGCCGTCGCCAAATCCGCCGTCTGCGAGGACATGGCGATGCCCATGATGGGTGCCGGCGCCGCGATGAGCTTCGCGGCCCCGCCCGCCCCCCAGACCGAGGTCAACACCGATATGCTCTCCCAGTATATACTGCCCGGCACCTACCACGTAGAAGAAGGCGCGAACACGGTTCTCGACGTCCTCGAAACCGCCATCCCCGCCACCTACCTCTACAGCGCGGTCCCGAAGCTCGACGCGGACGTTTTCCTCACAGCTACCGTCGAAAAGCCCGAAACCTACAACCTCCTGCCCTGCGAGGCCTTCGTCACCTACGACCACCTGAGCGTCGGCACGGTGCAAATCCCGAAGGAGACCTCCGGCGAGCCCTTCGTCCTCTCCCTCGGCCGCGACCAGGGCGTCCTCGTAAAACGCGAGCGCACGGCAAATGACCATTCCGAGGCCGCCCTCACCGGCCGCCAGACCAAAAAAATGTCCTACACGATCCGCGTCACCAACCACAAGGACATCGACATCCCCCTCGAAATCAAGGACCAGCTCCCGATCTCCGAGGACGACAAGATCCGCGTCACCGCCCAGGACATCTCCGGCGCGGCCCTCAAGGAAGAAACCGGCGAGCTCACCTGGAAATTCACCCCCCTAAAAGCCGGCGCCACCGCCACCCGCACCCTCGCCTTCACCATCACCTACCCCAAAAACGTGCGGATCTGAGGGAAGTCCATTTGGCAAATGCCTGCTACGCAACATTCCGATATAATAACGCAAATCAAAAATACCCACGCAAAAAAGCCACCGATCCGTCGGTGGCTTTTTTCAAGCTCCTGCTGTCATCCTGAGCGAAGCGACACCATCGTGTGCGAAAAACAGTCCTGTTGCCATGCATGCGTAGAAAGCT
>CADCQU010000084.1 GCA_902803635.1 uncultured Lachnospiraceae bacterium
CGTAAGATTTCTCGTAAAGTTGACGGGATTCTTCGTCGCTTCGCTCCTCAGAATGACAAATAATCGGGGGTCAGCTGAATAGTAACGAAAGGCCGCCTGGACCGTAACGCGCACTGAACGAAATAATAAAAAGTTCAGACTCTCCCTCTTTACTTTTTCCCGATTTTATCGCAAAATAGGGGATATTTAGCAATGCGCTTCTATCTTTGGATTCGTTCCAGGATTTTATATAGAAGGAGGATTTCTATGGACGATAACAAGAAAGCAAAAAATAAGCCCCACAAGGGAATGCTCGGAGAAAAGACGGATGCGGATGGCTGGGTGATGCACGAGGGCGAGGAGGGCCACTCCTCGCGCGTGGACGGAAAAACGGAGAAGCAGAGGCAGCAGCGTGCCCGCCGCAGGAAGGTGGTCTTTTTCCGCACGCTTCTTTTGGCGGCCTTCCTCCTGCTCCTCGGCTTCGGCATCTACCAGACGGCCAACGCGCTCTCCCGAAACGATGCCCGCGAGAAGGCCCGTAAGCAGAAGGAGGCCGAGATCAATGCCGAGGAACAAAAGCTGGCCGAACGGCGGGCCACCATCCTTAAGGCCGACGCGCTTGCCGAGACCTACGACTATGATGCCGCGATCGAGCTCTTAAAAGCCCAGGAGGATTACGAGAACGATGCCGACCTTTTGGACGCCATCGCCCGCTACATGGCCGCGAAGACGAGCCTCGTGGCGAAGGATGTCACCACGGTCCCGCACATCTTCTTCCACTCCCTCCTCGTCGACCCCGAGCGGACATTTGACAGCTCCAAATGGGACGCCGACAGCATCGCCGGCATGAATGCCTGGATGACCACGGTGGAGGAATTTGACAAGATCATCCAGCAAATGTACGACAACGGCTACGTGCTGGTGCGCATGCGCGACCTCGTGACCGAGGGCGTGGACCAGGACGGAAATCGGACGTTCACGAAGAACAAGTCGCTCATGCTTCCGGCGGGTAAGAAGCCCTACGTCCTCTCGATTGACGACTGGAGCTACTACCACTCCTACGAGGGCAAGGGGCTTGCGGAGAAGGCCGTGCTCGACGAAAATGGCGAGGTGAAGTGCCAGTATACGGATGCCCAGGGAAATGTACACATTGGCGATTACGACGTGCTCCCGCGCCTCAACACCTTCCTGAAGGAGCATCCGGACGGGGCCTACAAGGGCGCCCGCGGCATGATCGCCATGACCGGCTACAACGGCGTTTTCGGCTACCGGACCGACGTCGCCTACAAGACCCACGAGAGGCTCGACGCCGACCAGGCCGCCTATCTCGCCGCCCACCCCGAATTCGACTATGACGAGGAGGTGAGCGAGGCGAAACACATCGCCGACGCGGTCAAGGCGAGCGGCTGGGAGTTCGCCTGCCACACCTGGGGGCATTTGTCGGTGACTGGCAAGTCCGTCGAGACCCTGGCGACCGACCAGGAAAAATGGCAGAATACCGTGGCGAACATCGTCGGCAAGACCGATACCATTATCTTCGCCCACGGCAACGACATCGGCAACTGGCGCGACTACGACGCGGAAACCAACCCCGTCTACGCATATTTTAAGAGCATGGGCTACGATTTCTATGCAAATGTCGACGCCTCCGCCCCGTACTGGCTGCAGATCCGCAAGGAGTACCTCCGCCAGGGCCGCATCGACTGTGACGGCCTGCAAATGTGGCGGGCCATCTCCGGGGCCGCGAAGACAAATGTCTTCGCCGACCTCTTCGACGTGGAGTCCGTATTTGACAAGCGCCGTCCCACCCCGGTCAGCGCGACTGGGAAGCGGTAAGAATCCCTCTTGGCTCCCCCTCAGGGGGAGCTTTTCTCATCTCTGGATTGTCGAAGAAACAAGCGCCGCTCCTCTTGGCTCCCCCTCAGGGGGAGCTGTCGGCGCCGGAGGCGCTGACTGAGAGGGGCCCCCATTCTGGTCCGCATAAGCGAAGTACACCAAGTCCCGCCGCCGAGCCCCCTCTCCGTCACGGCTTCGCCGTGCCACCTCCCCCTTGAGGGGGAGGCAAGAGGAGAACCTGTTATTTTGTGGCTTCTCCGAGAAACTCTCGCCGCACCTCCCACCTCCCCCTTGAGGGGGAGGCAAGAGGAGCACCTCTCATCTTGGGCTTATCCAAGAATCATTCTCCTCCAACGCAAAAAGGAGCAGGTAGCGCATCGTGCGCTACCTGCTCTTTCATTTGTCTTATGATGAAGCTGAATTACTTCACCGCGCCGTCGACCATGCCGCCCATGATCTGCTTCTGTCCAATGAGGAAGATGATGATCATCGGGAGGATGGCGAGGAGGGCCGCCGTCAGGATGAGGTCCCACTGCTTAACGTAAGAACCAACGAACGCCTGCACCGCGACCGGGAGGGTCTTGACCTTGCCGTTAAGACCAAGAAGAAGCGACGGCAGAAGGAAGTCGTTCCAAATCCACATGCCGTTCAGGATCGTGACCGTCACGATAACCGGCTTGAGGAGCGGGAAGATGATGCGGAAGAAAATGCCTTCCGGCGAGCAGCCGTCGATGGAGGCCGCCTCTTCCAGCGAGTACGGGATACCCTTGATGAAACCGGTCAGGATGAACACGGTCATCGCGCCGCCGAAGCCGCAGTACGCGAAGACGATGCCCGGGATGCTCTGCAGCATCTGGATGCCGGTGAACTTACCTACATCACGGAAAGTGGAAATCAGCGGAAGCATGACGACCTGGAACGGAATGATCATGGATGCGATGAACACCATGTAGATCGCGTAGGCCCATTTCTTCTTGTTGTTACGGCTGATAACCCACGCAGCCATCGACCCGAAGAGGGCGAGGAGGATGAGGGAGACGACCGTGATGACGATGGAGGTCGCAAGAACGCTCCAGAACGGGAAGTTCGAGTTGTTGACAACCTTGCCCAGGTTCTCAACGAACTGTGACCAGGATGCCCCGACGAAGGAGATCGGTCCGCCGACAATGTCCGTATTTTTCTTCCAGGAGTTGAGAACAACCATGAAGAAGGGGAAGAGGACGTAGACGGCGATCAGGATGCCGATTATCGTAAGGATAACGGTTTTGATTGTCCTTGTCTTTTTCATTACATCTCCACCTCCTTCGCATTCGAGATTCTAACCTGGATCAGGGATACGACGGCGAGGATGACGAAGAACAGAACCGCCTTCGCCTGGCCAAGCGCATAGTTGTTCTTAGCGATAGCCGTCTGGTAAATGTTCAAGGCCAACATCTGCGTACCATTCGACAGGTACGTACCCATGAAGTTCGCCACCGAACCGGTACCATTTGTCAAAGCCATGTTGACGTCGAACTGCTTGAACGCGGACGTCAGCGTAAGGAACGTGCAGATCGTGATCGTGGAGGCGATCATCGGGATCTTGATGTTGAACAGCGTCTGGCGGGCATTTGCACCGTCAATCTGCGCGGCTTCAAGAACATCCTCCGGAACCTGGGTAAGACCGGTGATGTAGATGAGCATGATGTAGCCGGCGTACTGCCAAATGTAAACCACGACGATGCACATCATACCGGTGCCGGTGTTCGCAAGGAGCGAGATGTTATTGGTGAGGCCGATCAGGACGTTGTTGAAAATGAACTGCCAGATGTAACCGAGGACGATACCGCCGATGAGGTTCGGCAGGAAGTACGCCGCGCGGAAGAAGCCGATTCCCTTGAGGCCCGAGGTGCAAAGGAGGGCCAGCAGGAAGCCGATGACGTTGACGAGAATCATGTTCGCGACAACGAAGAGGAAGGTCATGAGGATCGACCAGATGAAGGCCGGATCCGAGAACATCTTCGCATAGTTTTCAAAGCCGACGACCTTGGTAATCTTGATGCCGGTCCAGTCCGTGAAGGAGTAGCCGATACCGAGAACCAGGGGGATGATGACCGTGACCGCGAAGGTGAAGAGAAGCGGGAAAAGGAAAACCCCGTAAACAATCGTGCGGTGATGTTTTATGGTCGGGAAGATGAACATTCCCACCAAAATGGCAACAATACCGACAATCAGCATGGCACCGCGCCACTCAAAACCGTTCCCCATAAAGTCCATGACCAGGGAGACGATGAAGAGGGCCGCGCCGCCGAGAAGCAAGATAAGAGCTAACAATCTCTTTCCGGCTGTATTTCCGCCCATATTGACTCCTTTCAAATGTGAATGAATGAGAGTATTTTTTGTTCTGTCAATTCTTTTCCTATGGCAGGAAGGCTTCCTTCCACACCGGCGCACCGTCAACTGCGTCTTTGGCGAAGCTTCTTTGCGGAGGCTTCGGATGCGCCCTCCGCATTTACGTTTTGTTCGCCAGACACGCAGGAAACGGTGCGACGGGGAATTTGCCCCCTTACACTGGAAAGGGCGCGGACAACGCGACTTCAAACGCTGCCCGCGCCTAATCATCGTAGAACAGTTATGCTACTTTCCTCTCTCCGTGCAAGGGCACGGGAAAGGTTTTACTTATGTAACCGTAAACTGCTTTAGCTGTTGTAGCAAGCCTTGACCTGCTGCGCGATCGTCTTCACGAAATCATCAACCTTGGCAAGCTTGCCAGCGGCGAAGTCCGCGAACACCTGACCAAGATACTGCTGTGCAAGACCTTCCTTGTTGTCAAGCCAATGCCAGGCAGAGGTCTTGCCGGCGGCGACATAGTCCGCAATGGTCTGGGCGAACGGATCGTCGGCGATGTACTTGCAGGATTTGAACGGGCTGACGAAGCCAGCCTTCTTGACGAGGATCTCCTGACCTTCGTCGGTGGCGCACCAGGCAAGGAAAGCCTTGGCGGCATCAGCGTTCTTGCCGTTCCATACTGCCCACCAGGACGGAGAATTCGTCTGGATGGTATCGATGCCGTCATCGAAGCAATACGGAGCCATGCCAACCTTGAAGCTGCCGGCGGCCTCATACTGCTCCTTGTCATCGGCGGTCATGGTCGCGCCAATCCAGGAACCCTGGGTCACGAACGCATACTTGCCGGAGGAGAAGTTCAGGATCTGCTGGTCATAGGTGCCGGAGACCAGAAGGGACGGATCCGAATACTTGTTGAAGAGGTCAACCATCTCCGCGAACTTGGTGAAACGCTCGGTGTCAATCTCACCCTTCGTAAGAAGGTCATAGTAGGTGGTGTCGTCGCGCTTAAGGCCAGCATCCTCGTAGGTGCCGAAGATGTGGTTACCGGTGGACCAGTAAAGGTTGACCGGCTCTGCGCAGTAGCCGATGACAGCCGTAAGGCCAAGCTCGTCCTTCTTGGAATCAAGAGTCTCAAAAGCCTCCTTCAGGGCAGCCGGGCTGGTCAGTTTCGCGGGATCAATGCCGGCTTTCGAAAGAATGTCAGCATTGTAGGCAAGGCCGATGGCCTCGGTGGTGTACGGGAAGCCGATGACCTTTCCGTCAGCATCCTTATAAGCAGCGTCCGTGTCGGAAACCCATGCTTCGCTGCTCATGTCGGCAAGAAGGCCATCCCAGTTTTTGAAGTCCGAAGATCCGCCGTTGACGAAGATGTCCGGCATATTATCGGCCTGGTTGTAGTTCTTGAGAGCGCCCTGGATGTCAACGCCGCCGCCCATGGACTCGATCTCTACATGGACGCCCGTCTTCGTCTCATAAGCCTTTGCCAGCTCCTTGAGCTGTGCGTCCACCTCGATCTTGCCGTTGACAAGACGAAGCGACGTGGTGCTGCCGGACGGCGTACTTGAGGCTTTGCTGCCAGTGCTGGCGGTTCCGCTGCTGCTGGACGACGAACCGCCGCATGCGGCAAGTCCAACGGCAATCACCCCTGTCATAAGAATCGCAAGTGCTTTCTTCTTCATAGAATCCCTCCTTTGAAAAGGTGCGCGGAAGGCGTTCCCGCGTCCGGGGCATATTTTCGCCTTCGCGCAAATGTTATTTGTTACCTAACACTATATCATTTGCCTACAAAAGTTGCAAGAGGAACCCGCATTTTTTCAGCATTTTTTTGGTGAATATGTTTTAAAATTGTCGAAAAATTACAGAGATTTGTACATTCCACATAAAGATTTTGAACCATCTAAAGGAAAATTCGCCAAATGTATCGTCGGCGGCCCCATTTTTCCCGGCTGGGTTTTATGGAGATTTTTCGTTATAATTTCTTCCCGGGCGAGGCCGTGCTCCCCCTGGGCACGAGGTGAATTGGCAGGCGAATGTCCCTCTCCTTCGGCTCCTCACCCTTAAGGAGTCCAATGATAACCTTGACGGCAAGAACCCCCTTCTCTTCCACGTCCTGCCGCACCGTAGTAAGCGCGGGGCGGTGGCTGCGGCCAAGGAGCGTGTCGTCAAAGCCGGCGACGGAAATGTCCTCCGGCACGCGGATTCCCCGGTCATAGAGAGCCCCCATAAGCTGCACCGCGTAAAGGTCGGAGACGCAGAAAACCGCCGTGTAGTGCCGAAGCTGTCCGCAGATTTTCGCCAGAGACTGCTCCCGCTCTTCCTCGAAGGGACTGTAGACCACGGAGTCCTCCTCGTGAAAGTCGATGCCGGCCTCGGCAATCGCCCGTCGGTAACCGTCGAAACGGGCAAGGTCCACCGGAAGATACCGCCCATCGGAGAGGAAGGCGATTCGCCGATGCCCAAGCCCGATGAGGTACCGGGTCATCTGGTACCCGCCCTCCTCGTCCGCAAGGCCGATATTGACGAAGCGGCGAAGCCCCTCCTTCGAATAATTGTCGACGCAGACCGCCGGCCTCTTGAAATGCTCGTCCATCCACTCCCCGTCGTCGTCCACCATGCCCATCAGGATCAGCCCGTCCACGTTCCAGGAGCGCGCTTGCCGGACGATTTCCTCCGTCTTGTCCGAGACATAGAGCATCATATAATAGCCCTCGTTCCGGATTTCTCTCTCGATGGCCCCGGTCAGCACGGAGATAAAGGGGTCCTGGATGAGGTTTCCGGCTTTGTCCGGCTGTGCCTTGAGCGCGAGGCCGATGATCTTCGACTCCTTCTGCGCAAGGCTGCGGGCACCGAGATTTGGCACATAGCCTTTTCGATCCAGTGCTTCCTTCACGCGCCGGACCGTCGCGGGCGAAACCTCCCAGGATTTCCCGTGAATCACATTGGAGACCGTCGTCGTACTTAAATGCAGTTCCTTCGCAATTTCTTTAATCGTCACCATCGTTGTCCCCTCCGCTACAAAAGCCCCCACTTATGCGTTTAAGTCTTCCTTTCCTCTATACTATACCACAGTCCTCCCCCTTTCTTCATTAAAAATTTGAAGTATTTTTTGCAAATGTTTCCTCCCCGCTCGGTTTTCCCCCGCCTTTTTCGCTATCCTAATCCTATCCGCTTGTCTTTGTATAATTTAAACATTTTCAAATGGGAGGATAGAAAATTTTTATTATTTTTTACTTGAAAATTACCCACTAACCCCTTCATAATAGATATGATAGGAGCCTTGTGTTTTCATTTGCAGAAAGGAGAAAAACATGGCAGAAGAAAAAAGACTCTGGTGGAAGGAAGCGGTTATTTATCAGATTTACCCGCGCAGCTTCCAGGACTCCAACGGCGACGGCATCGGCGATTTGGCCGGCATCACCTCCCGCCTTCCGTATTTAAAGGAACTCGGCGTGGACGTCATCTGGCTCTCGCCCGTCTACAAATCCCCCAACGACGACAACGGTTACGACATTTCCGACTACCGCGATATCATGACAGAATTCGGCACCATGGCTGACTTTGATAAGATGCTGCAAACCGCGCACGAGCTTGGCCTAAAGATTGTTATGGACCTTGTCGTGAACCACACCTCCGACGAGCACCCCTGGTTCATTGAGAGCCGCAGCTCCAAGGACAGCCCGCTCCGCGATTTCTACATCTGGAAGGATCCGAAGAACGGCAAGGCCCCCAACAACTGGGAATCCTGCTTCTCCGGCTCGGCGTGGGAGTTCGATGAAAAGACAGGTCAATACTACCTGCACCTCTTCTCCAAAAAGCAGCCCGACCTCAATTGGGAGAACCCGAAGGTCCGTGACGAGGTCTTCGACATGATGACCTGGTGGTGCGAGAAGGGAATCGACGGCTTCCGTATGGACGTTATCAGCATGATCTCCAAGGATCAGCGCTTCCCGGATGGCGAGCCCACCGTGGGCGACCTTGGCTTCTACGGCCCCTACGTCTACAACGGCCCGAGGGTCCACGAGTTCCTGCAGGAAATGAACCGCCGCGTGCTGTCGAAATATGACCTTCTGACCGTCGGCGAGGCAGCTGGCGTGACCGTGGACGAGGCGAAGAAGTATGCAAATGCCGAGGGCACGGAGCTTGGGATGGTCTTCCATTTCGAGCACGTCGAGGCCATCCCGGGCGCGCTGGCCGGCAAATGGACGGACAAGAAGCCGCATCTCCCGGAGCTTCGCGCGACTCTCAACAAATGGCAGCTGGAGTTGGAGGGCAAGGCCTGGAACTCGCTCTACTGGGACAACCACGACCAGCCCCGCGCGGTCTCCCGCTTCGGGAACGACGCTCCAAAGTGGCGCGTCCTCTCCGCGAAGATGCTTGCGACCTGCCTCCACATGATGAAGGGCACGCCCTACATTTACCAGGGCGAGGAATTCGGCATGACAAATATGCACTTTGCCACCATTGAGGACTGTGACGACATTCAGGCCCGCAACGCCTACCAGCAGTACGTCGTGGAGGAGAAGCTCGTGGACGGGCCGACGATGCTCCGTTACTTCGACGAGATGAGCCGCGACAACGCCCGCACGCCGGTCCAGTGGGACGACTCGGCAAATGCCGGCTTCACGACGGGCAAGCCCTGGTTTACGGTGAACCCGAACTACAAGGAGATCAACGCGAAGGCCGCCATGGCGGACCCGGAATCCGTGTACCATTATTATAAGAAGCTCATTGCGCTCCGTCACAGCCTGCCCATCATCCCCTACGGCGTTTTCGAGCCGCTCCTTTTGGACAGCGAGAGCATCTACGCGTACAAACGGCATTTGGATGGCCAGACCCTCACCGTCGCCTGCAACTTCACCGACAAGGAAGTCGCCTGCGACCTCTTCGAGGGCCTTTCCGGCGAGGAGATCATCAGCAATTACAAGGAACACAAGGCCGGCGTGCTCCAGCCCTACGAGGCAAGGGTGGTATTATCCTGACAGGCCCACCTGTCATTCTGAGCGAAGCGACGCCTCAGTGTGCAGAAAACAGTCCAGTTGCCATGCATGCGGAGAAAGCTCCAGTGGAGCTTTCGGA